>JBBSVG010000280.1:0-4720 GCA_038233775.1 Bacteroidota bacterium
CCCCCCACATACAAAATGCTGCCCTGACCGAGGCGGCGTCATGTGCCGAAGAGATCCGCGTGCGTCCCTGTTCGGATGAGCGTCAGAAACCCATCATCCAGCGCATAGATCAGAATCCAATCGCCTTCGATATGACAATCCCGAGCGGGTTTCCATTCGCCTTTCAGCGGATGGTCTTTATGCTGCGCCTCAAGCGGCTGGCCGGCTGTGAGCAACGAGACGACTGCTTTGAGCTTGTCGCTCTTCTTGCCACGAGACTTCATCCGCTCCAGATCTTTCCGGAACTGCCGGGTTTCTCTGATCTGCCGCTCTTGCGAAGTGGCTTTCACCTCAGAAGTCGAGCGACGCGAAGAAGTCGTCGGCAGCAAAAGCGGTCAGGTCGTGCTCGTTGCGGGCGTCATCAAGGGCTTTCTTCGTGGACTCGTTGGGCGCCGCAGCCTCATCGGACCGCGTTTTTCCCATCGGTGCAGCCGGTCGAACCCGCCGCAGGTTGGACGACGGCCGAGCCTTCACCGACTCGTCCGATTTTACTTTCATCGTCCTGTTCATCGCTTTTCCCCTTAAGCCGCTCTCCACAAGGCTACGCAATCCAACCCTTCATGTCAAGCCGAAAAGCCGGACCTCACCCCAAGCCGACGCGGGCGAAGATCGTATCGACGTGGCGCAGTTCGCTCTGTAGGTCGAACAGGTCGTCGAGCTGGTCGGCCGGAAGGTGCTCGGTGACGGTGGGATCGGTTTTCAGTCGGCCCAGCAAAGGCACGCCGTCGGCCCACGTTTGCATCGCGTGGCGCTGGACGACGCTGTAGGCGTCCTCGCGGCTCATCCCGGCCTTTGCCAGCGCGAGCAGCACCTTTTGTGAAAAAATCAGCCCGTGCGTCCGGCCGAGATTCTCCATCATCCGCTCGGGATAGACGACGAGTTTGTCGATCAGCCACGTCGCCTTCGCCAGCATGTAATCGAGCGCGATGCACGAATCGGGGACGATCACGCGCTCGACCGACGAGTGCGAGATATCGCGTTCGTGCCAGAGCGCGACGTTCTCCAGCGACGCAAGCGCGTTGCCGCGAAGCAGCCGGGCCATCCCGCACAACCGCTCGGAAATGATCGGGTTGCGCTTGTGCGGCATCGCGCTCGACCCTTTCTGCCCCGGCGCGAAAGATTCCTCGGCCTCGAGCACTTCGGTCCGCTGCAAGTGGCGAATCTCGGTCGCGATCTTCTCAATCGACGCGGCGATGACGGCCAGCGTCGTCAAAAACTCGGCGTGGCGGTCACGCTGAATGATCTGCGTCGAGACCGGCGCTGGGGCGAGATCGAGCGCTTGGCAGACGTGCGCTTCGACGGCCGGATCGAGGTGCGCGAACGTCCCAACCGCGCCGGAAATCTGGCCGACCGAGATCGTCTCGATGGCCCGGTCGAGCCGCTCAAGATTCCGTCGCGCCTCGTCGTACCAGACGGCGAGCGTGAGGCCGAACGTCGTCGGTTCGGCGTGGATGCCGTGCGAGCGGCCGATGCGCGGCGTGTGCTTGAACTCGCGGGCGCGGCGACCAAGCGCCTCGCGCAGCGCCACGAGTCCGTCGCGCAGCATCAGCCCGGCGCGGCGCATTTGGACCGAAAGCCCGGTATCGACGACGTCCGAACTCGTCATCCCCAAGTGAATAAAGCGGCTGTCGGGGCCGACGTGCTCGGCGACGTTGGTCAAGAACGCGATCACGTCGTGGTGCGTCTCGGCCTCGATGGCGAGCGTTCGTTCGACCTCAAACTTGGCCTTTTGGCGCACCGTCCGGGCGGCATCGAGCGGGACGACGCCCAATTCGGCCTGCGCTTCGGTCGCCAGAATCTCGATCTCGAGCCAAACGGAGAACTTGGCCTCGTCGGTCCAGAGGGCGCCCATTTGGGGCCGGGTATAACGGTCGATCATCGGAAGCGTCGTTGGTGAACGGAGGTCAGCGGGTGGCTTTGGTCAGCGTCAGTTTGGCGGTCCGCTGCTGGCCGTCGCGGCGGAGGGTCAGCGTCAGCAGATCGCCGACGCGGGCGTCGCGGACGATGGCGACGAGATCGTCGGCGGTCCTAATCGGCGTCCCGTTGGCGCCGACGACGATATCGCCCGGCTTGATCCCGGCGGTCTCGGCGGCTGAGCGCGGGACGACTTCCCGAACGATGGCACCTTCCGCCTTGTCGAGCCGAAAATAGCGGGCGATCTGGGCATCGACCGTCTGGACCGTGAAGCCGGGGTCGAAGTCGCGGTCGATCCGGCCGGTCGCTTTCAGATCCCGAACGATGCCCGCGATCCGGTTGGCCGGGATCGCGAAACCGAGTCCGATGGAACCCGCGCCGCCGCCGGTATAAATAAACGTGTTCATCCCGACCACCTCGCCGACCGCGTTGACGAGCGGTCCGCCGGAGTTGCCGCTGTTGATCGCGGCGTCGGTTTGCAGCATTCCCTTGTACACTTTTCCGTCCTGTTGCGGCGGAAAATCGAGTCCGATGGCCGACAGCACGCCGACGGTTACAGTCGGCTGATCGGTCAGCGCGAACAGGCCGAACGGGTTGCCGAGCGCGATCACCCACTCGCCGACGAGGCTCGAATCCGAGTTGCCAAGCTTCAGATACGGCAGCGGCGTCGGCGATTCGATCTTCAGCAGCGCGATGTCGGAGGTCGGGTCGTCGCCGACGAGCGTCGCCTTCAGCTCGCGCCGGTCGGTCAGCGTCACAACGATATCCGACGCGTTGCCGACGACGTGGTCGTTGGTGAGGATGTAGCCGTCGGCCGAGATAATGAAGCCGGAACCGAGGCTTTTGACCTCTCGCGATTGTGGTTGGGCGCGGAAGAACTGGCCGAAAAACGGGTCGTCGGCGAACGGCGAGCGGACCTGCTCGACGGCGGTCACATTCACCCCGACGACGGCCGGCGAGACCGTCTCGACCGCCCGTGTGATGGCTGTCCGGCGACCCGTCGCGATCTCGTCACCGGCCCGAACCGCCGAGCCGGGCACCACTCGCGGCGCCGGTTGCTGTGCCCGAACGCCGTCGCCGCGCACGCCGCAGCCGCTCAGAAGCAGCAGCGCCGTCAGAAATCCCGCCCGAACCGCCGTCCCTCGTCCACCCATCGCGCTGCCCCTCCGCTGTCTGGTGTCGCTGAATTTGCGCCTGCGAAGATACGAACAGCGGCGAGCGCGGCCGGTTTCCCGACGGCCCAAAACAACGCCGGACCGGAAGCGCGGGGCGTCCGGTCCGGCGGAAACAACAGCGGCATTGGGCGCTTACGCCGTCGGCTTTTTCTCGACAGCCGCAGCGGCGTTGGCCGCTTGGGCCTTGTTCCAGTCCTCGGTGAACTTCTGGATGCCGCTGTCCGTCAGCGGGTGCTGGGCCAGTTGCTGGATGACCTTCAGCGGCATCGTCGCGATGTCGGCACCCATCAGCGCCGACTGGATGACGTGCATCGGGTGGCGGACCGAGGCGACGAGCACCTCGCTCTCCAGATCGGGGTAGTTGCCCAGAATGGTGACGATTTCCTCGACCAAGTTCATCCCGTCGGTCGAGATGTCGTCCAAGCGGCCAACGAACGGGCTGAGCAAGCTCGCGCCAGCTTTCGCGGCCAAAAGCGCCTGACCGGCCGAGAAGATCAGCGTGCAGTTGGTCCGAATCCCTTCCTTCTTGAACTGCCGGATCGCCTTCAATCCTTCAAGGGACATCGGAACCTTAACGTACACGTTCTTCGCGATCTTCGCAAACGCGCGCCCTTCACGCAGCATCCCGTCGAGATCGGGCGAGGTGACTTCGGCCGAAACCGGGCCATCGGTGATGGTGCAGATCTCGGCGATCAGCTTCGAGTAATCGCCAGCGCCCTTTTCCTTGGCGTAGAGCGACGGGTTCGTCGTCACGCCGTCGAGCACGCCGAGCGCCTCGGCCTCACGAATCTCGGCGACGGATGCGGTGTCGATGAAGAACTTCATAGACTCGATTCCTCCGTTAAGGGCACAAAAAAATGGGGCAAGCTAACCCATGTCACACAGAGAGATGCTGACCGCTGCTTCCTTCCGGACCTGACGGGGTTGGGCACTCGCTGTTGCATGGGGCTTGCCCCAACTTGAACGGGCCGCGACGCCACAGAACAGGGCGAGATCGCGGCCCGAATCTCGAAAATCCGGCGGTGGTGGAGCTGAGGGGAATCGAACCCCTGACCTCTTGAGTGCGATTCAAGCGCTCTACCATCTGAGCTACAGCCCCGACGGACCTTTCCTCGGCGCGTGCGGCGCGTTCGGGAGGGCAAAGATACGCCGGGCGCCGGGGGAAGTCAAGAAACGACAGCCGTCAGCAAGAAGGCTGTCAGCTATCAGCCGTTAGCTATCAGCTCACGGCAAGAGCACGGCAACGGCGAACGGCAACGGCAAATGGCTTGAGGTTTCCTCGCCGTCGTTTCCTGCCGTGAGCTGACGGCTGATAGCTGATAGCCGACAGCTTCTTCTTCCCGTCGTTTCCTGCCGTTGGCTGACGGCCGATAGCTGATAGCCGACAGCTATTTCGCCTGCGTGTTCGACCGTTGCAGATAGGCCCAGACGGCGTGCATCTCGTCGTCGGTCATCTGGCCGGCGTATTTCCACGGCATGAACGGGTCGATGGGCTTGCCGTTGGGGCGGACGCCAGTGCGGAGCGTGTGGACGAACTGATCGTAACTCCATCCCTTGATCGCCCCGGTCGGCCTGATGTCGGCTGCGTCGGC
>JBBSVG010000281.1:0-4717 GCA_038233775.1 Bacteroidota bacterium
ATCGAGCGGAAGCCTACACCCGGTTTGTCCTGCGAAACGATACGGGCATCGTCTCGATCATCGAATCGCTCTCGGATGCGTTCTGGGACCGGAAACGTGGGCTGCGCGAGGTCGTCAAGGCGCGGCGCTTAACGGCGAACATGAAGCTCGACGACCTGCTGCCCGCCGCTGGCGAGGTGCTGAACCTGTACGACGACGACATTGAGATCAACGACGCGCATCTCGTCGGGCCGACCCACCCGAAGGCGCTCTCGACTTACACGGTCACGCTCGCCGGTCGCCGGTCGCTCGACGGCCGGACGGTGTTCGATCTCGATCTGACCCCGAAAAGCAAGCTCGCGACGGCGTTCGTCGGCCGAATCTCGATTCTCGACGGCGTGTTCGCCATGATCGCCGCCGATCTGCGGCCGAGCGCCGCGCTGCTCTACCCGCCGCCGATCAACGCGTTCGATGCCGAGTATCACCAACAGTTCCGCGACGCCGATGGCGACACGACCGGCGCCTATTTACCGGTTGATTTTCGCTTCACCGCATCGGTCGATATCGGCCTGCCGGGCCTGACGATCCCGACGATCCACCTCGACCAGATCTCGCGGCTGACCGCCTACACCCTCAACGTTCCGCTGCCCGATTCGCTCTACAAACCGGGCGCGGCGCATCTGGTGGCCGATTCGGCGTCGCTGAAACGCGGCGGACTGCTGGCCGTCGCCGGCGCGACGGTCCCGCTCTCGGCGGCTGAACAGACGGCCTTGGCGAGCATCGACTCGACCCAGACGCTCGAGCGCGCCTTCAAACCGCGCGGTGCGCTGGCCCGCTTCATCGACGTTCGCGACGACGACAACTCGCCCCGCCGAACCGGCAAACCGCGCCCATTTGGCCTCGGGATCAAGCCAGACGTCTGGGCCAACCGGGTCGATGGCTATCACTTGGGCGCCCGCCCGTCGCTGACCGTCAAGCGCGTCAAGCTGACCGGGCTGGCCGCCTACAACACCAGCCGCGAGCGCGGCGATTATGGCGGGAGCGCATCGTTCCGGTCCAAGCGCGGCGTGGCCTCGCTCGAGTTCCGCACCGGCAGCGAGCGGACCGGCAGCGCGTCGTTCTATTCGCCGCTGTTCGTCTCGCCGCTCGTGCTGGTCGGTGCGGCCGATTATTTCAACTACGGCCACGACGAGCGCTGGACGTCGGACGTCTCGCGCCCATTCGCTCGCCTCCGCACGACGGCGACGCTTGGGCTGACCCGCGAGACATGGCGCTCGCTCGGGCAGACGAAAAAGCTCGGACCGAGCGATCAGCGGCCGAATCCGCCGGTCGATGACGGCCGGATCGGCGCGGTCCGGTTCGAGACGGCGACCGTGTTCGACGGCAGCACGGGGCTCGTCTCGGGCGCGCGGCAGATCACGCTCCGGTTCGAGCGCGGCGCGTCGGGTTTGCTCGGCGGCGACTTCGATTTCACCAAACTGGAAGGTGCGGTCGATTGGCGGTTCGAGACGCTGTTCCGCCGCCGGTTCCTGCCGAACGCGCTCGATCTGCGGCTCGTCGGCCAGCTCTCCGGCGGGTACTTGCCGCGACAGCGGTTCGCCCTGCTCGACGGTGCGCTCGGTCCGGCGACGCCGTTTGGGACGTTCCACTCGCGGCGGCTGAATCCGGTTGAGGGCGAGCAATCCGTCGCGCTGTTTTGGGAGCACCACTTCCGAACGATCCCGTTCGAGCTGCTCGGTCTGCGCGGCTTGGCGAAGCGCGGCTACGGGATCACCCTCGGCGGCGCGAGCGGCCGGACGTGGATCAACCCAAATCGGCTGAAAGCGCTTAACTTGGCCGGACCTGTTGCTTACGACGACCACGTCCGCCACGAGTTGACGCTCTCGCTCAACGGCCTATTCGGTCTGGCGCGGCTCGATCTGACCCGCCGCCTCGACCGGCCCGGCACCACCGTCGGCGTCAGCGTGTCGCGACTGTTTTAGACCTTCTCGACGCCATGACGTCGCATTACGAGAGGCTTGGCGTCGCCCCCGACGCGACGCTGGATCAGATTCGGGCCGCGTACCGTCACCGGGCGCTCGAACTCCATCCCGACCGGAACCCGAGCGCCGACGCGGCCCAAGCGTTCGTCTCGCTGCACGCAGCCTACGAGGTGCTGACCGACGCCGACGCCCGGCAGCGCTACGATTACAGCCACGGGATCGGCCTGACGCCGGAAGGCTTCACCGACCCCGACGATCCGTTCGCCCCACCGCGCCCGACCGAACTCCGCCGTCGCGGCGCCGAAGCCGAACGGGGCGCGGTCGAGCAAAACGCCCACGCTCGGTCGGAATCGGCGGCGACCGGATCGACCGAGAGCACCTTGCGCGAGATGGCCGACATCGCACACAACGATGTAGCCCGAGTCGGCGCCCGGCTCCGGTTCGGTCGCCCGGCCGGGTGGGTGATCGGTGCGCTGATCGGCGGCGCCGCCGTCGGGCTGGCCCGCTGGGTCTCGCTCCAGATCGGCTTCCCGTGGCTGCCCGTCGCCGTGTTCGTCGTCGCCCTCGCCACGCTCATCACCGTCCAAACCGTCCGCGCCAGACGCTGACGGGAGATGTCGGCTATCAGCTATCAGCCGTCAGCTCACGGCAAGAAACGGACGCGGTCGGCGGTGGCGGCTCCGTTGTGGATTCGACAGGCTCACCACGAACGGAGATCGGCTGTCAGGCAGCAAGAGCGCCGAGCCGCCGTTTCATCAATCCGCGATCATCCATCTGAAATCGCCTTTCCATCGCTCCGCGCTCCTCGTTCATCGCTCCTTCCCCTCACCCCCGGCTCTTGGCGAGGGTCGAGGGCACGGAGGCGTCGGGACGGGAGACGGCGGCGGGATCGGGCAGTTCGGGCATGATCGTCTTGCGCAGATCCTCGTCGGCCTCGCGCCAGATGTGGTAGAGCCGCTGCCCGGCGGTGAAGTTGGCGAGAATGGCGATCAGGACGATGGCGATGGTCAGCGGGATCGGCGGCAAGGTCGCGATGTTCTCATTCGGACGCCAGCGGACGATCAGCGGCGCCAGCCACGAGGCCATCGGGGCGTGCAACCACGGCGTCACGAGCGCCGATGCGGCCAAGAGCACGATCCGCTCGGGCCGCTGCATGATCCCGACCTTGCAGTCGAATCCCAAGCCTTCAGCGCGGGCGCGGGTGTAGGACACCATCAAGGAACCGCCAATCGCCAGCACGGCGGCCACCGACGTGAGGAACATCGCGTGGCGAATGAAGAACACGCCAAGTCCGAAGAAGACGAACGCCTCGGCGTAGCGGTCGAGCACCGAGTCGTAGAGCGCACCGAACTTCGTCACGCGGCCGGTGATCCGGGCGACCTGCCCATCGACCGTGTCGAACATCCCGCTGACGAACACGAGCAGCCCGCCGACGAAAAAGCTCCCGCTCGCCAGCACCCACGCCGCCCACAGGCTGACGAGAAAGCCGAGCGTGGTGAACCAGTTCGGACTGATCCGGTAGCGGACGAACAGGCCGATCAGCGGCCGAACCGCCTGATAATAGCCTTTCTTCAACCATTCCGGCATGGCACCGGTCTCCTCAGACGGATCACAAAAAAGGTCGGGCGTCCAGCGGCGCACCGAGAGCGGGCGGCGGGACAGCGCCCGAAATGGGAGGTGTATCGGCGGTCAGCCGCGACCGGAAAGATACGCCTCGACGGCGGCTTTCGACGCGGCCAGCCCGAGCCCGGTCGCCTCGCGGTGGCGTTTGATCGCCTCGATCTTGTTGCCCCGGTCGGCCGCATCGCGCACGTCTTGCGACAGCCCGCTGCCGTCCGCTTCGTCGTCGTCGGCAGCCTCGTCGGCGAGGCCCAAATGGGCGAGGATCAAGTCGAGTTTCCGCTCGATCCGGGCCAAGCGGACCTGATCGGCCGGGTTGGCGCTGGCTACGAAGTCGAACATGCGGCCTCTAGGATCAGATGGATTCCTCATCGTCGGCCGGATCGTCCCACTCGGTCGCCAGCGCGGCGCTGTCCGCGTCGAGACCGGCGACGACGAGCACAATCTCGCCTTTGATGCGGCCCGGCCGCGTCTCAAATGCCGTGCGCAACTGGCTCAACGTGCCGCGCGCAACTTCTTCGAACCGCTTGGTTAGTTCACGGGCGACGGCCGCCGGACGGTCGCCGAGCGCCGACTGGAGGTCGGTTAGTGTCCGCAGCAGCCGGTGCGGACTCTCGTAGAGCAGGATCGTTCGGGGCTCGGTCGTCAGCCGGTCGAGCCGGGTCCGGCGGCCTTTTTTGGTCGGCAGAAACCCTTCAAACACGAACCGGTCGGTCGCCAGTCCGCTCGATACAAGCGCCGGGACGACCGCCGTCGCGCCGGGCAAGGCGATGACGCGCAGCCCCGCTTCGAGCGCAGCCCGAACAACGGCGTAGGCGGGGTCGGAGATGCCCGGCGTCCCAGCGTCGGTCACGATGGCCAGGTCCTGACCGGAGGCGAGATGCGCCACCAGCTGCTCCAGGCGAGCCGCCGGGCTGTGAGCGTGGAATGAGATCAGTTTCGTCCCGATGGAGTGGCGGCTCCACAGCCGTCGGGTCAGACGAGTGTCCTCGGCTGCCACCAGCGGCACCGCGCGGAGCACCTCGAGCGACCGCAGCGTCACATCTCCCAGGTTGCCGATGGGCGTGGACACGACGTACAGGGTCCCCCCCGTCCTGCTCGACGCGCCCTCCGGGAGTCCCTCCTCTCCGTCTTCC
>JBBSVG010000282.1:0-4710 GCA_038233775.1 Bacteroidota bacterium
ATGTCGCACTCGTCGATTATCTGGTCAAGCGCCGTCGAATCGGCGGCTGATTTTCACCTATTCACCTCACGACCATGACCCGTTCGCTGATCCTCGCCGCGCTGCTGCTGCCAGCCGTCGCGGTTGCCCAATCGGCCCCGACGCCGACGTTGACGCCCGATCAACTCGCCGCCGCCCGCGTCGGACTGAACACGCTGACCGAGCCGATGCTTCGCGGCACGCTCGGGTTCCTCGCCTCGGATGAACTCGAGGGGCGCGAGACGGCGATGCGCGGCCAAAAAATCGCCGCCCGGTTCGTCGCCAGCGAGTTCGAGCGGCTCGGGCTGGTCCCGATGGGCGACTCGACCGCCGCTGGCCGGTCGTATCTGCAAAGCTATCCGGTCGAACAACTCAAGCTCGGCGCGACCCAATCGCTCGTCGTGACGGGTGCGCGTGGGGCGAAGCGGACGTTCGCGTTCCGCCAAGATTTCTACACGTACCCGCGCGGCGCGGTCGAGACGGGCGCAGCGGGCGTCTCGGCGCCGGTCGTGTTCGTCGGCTACGGGATCACCGATCCGGCTTTTGGCTACGACGATTACGCCGGGCTCGATGTGCGGGGCAAGATCGTGCTGATGCTCGGCGGCGAGCCGCAGCAGCAAAACGCCGCGAGCAAGTTCAACGGCGACAAGCCGACCAAGTGGATGCGGTTCACCAACAAGGTGACGCTGGCTCGGGAAAACGGCGCCGTCGGCGTGCTGATCGTCAACGATCTGAACGGCGGCGGGACGTTCGCCCAACAGGTCGCCGGGCAATCGGACAACATCGAAGCCGGTTCGATGCGTCTCGTGACCGGCGGCCCGACGGCGCCCGTGACCGGCGTGCCGTACGCGCTGATCGACAGCGATGTGGCTGCCGCGTTGCTCGACGGTTCGGGCAAGACGATCACCGGGCTGCGCGACGGGATCGACCGCTCGCTGAAACTCGCCTCAATCCCGCTGAAGTCGCAGGCGACGCTGGTCCAATCGCTCGACCGACAGCAGTTGACGGCTGAGAATGTCACCGGTCTGTTGCCCGGCTCCGACCCAGCGCTAAAAGACGAAGTGATGGTCATCAGCGCGCATCTCGACCACATCGGGATGACGCCGGAAGCCTACCGCTTGCAGGCGGCTGGCAAGCCGATCCCGACGGAGATGATCAACAACGGAGCGGACGATGACGGGTCCGGCTCGACGGCGCTGCTGGCGTTGGCCCGCGCCTACACGAGCAATCCGGTCCGCCCGCGCCGCTCGATCCTGTTTCTCAACGTCACGGGCGAGGAAAAAGGCTTGCTTGGCTCGTCGTACTTCTCCGACCATCCGACGATCCCGGTTGCCCAGACGGTGGCCGATCTGAACGTCGATATGATCGGGCGCAACGACGAGGCGCACGAGTCGGCAAAGGACTCGAACTACGTCTATATCATCGGCTCGGACTTCCTCTCGACCCAGCTTCACCAGCTCAACGAGGCGGCGGCGACGGTGCTTCGCCGCGAGGTGCCCGGCGCCCAGGCGTTCAACCTCGATTACCGCTACAACAACCTAACGGACCCGGAGCAGTTCTATTTCCGCTCCGATCACTACAACTTCGCCAAGAAGAACATCCCGATCATCTTCTATTTCAACGGCGTTCACGCTGATTACCACCGGCCCGGCGACGAGGTCGAGAAGATCGATTTTCGCCAGATGCTCGCGCGAACCAAACTGGTCTATCTGACCGGCTGGTTCGTCGCCAACGCCGACCACCGCCCGGTCGTGGACAAGTCCGACGCCCGCCCCGGCTCCTGACAGCCGCGCCGATTTCCGCGCTCAGTTGCCGCCGTCGCGTCGGGCGAGTTGCTGGTAATAGGCTTGCAAGACGTAGAACGCCAGCTTTTTGGCGCCGGTGTTCGAGATCAGCCCTTTGCGGTTGAAGCCGTTTTGGTAAACCGGATGCTGTCGGCGCGGGGCGCGGAAGTCGGCCAGAATCCACGGCGTCATCCCGCGCAGGCCGGGGATGGTGCCGAGCAGCTTCAGTTGGTTTTCGTAGAGCGCGGCCTGATATTCCTCGGTCCAGCGCGTCCCGGCGTCACCGTGGAGGCCGCCGAGCGCCGCACCGCCGAACTCGCTGATGACGACCGGTTTGTCGTAGCGGATGTCGAACCGATATTTCGTGATCTCGCCGGGCGCCCCGCCCCAATACCAGCCTAAATATTCGTTGAAACTGGCGAGGTCGAGTTCGGCGCCGAGCGGATCGTCGAGCGTGATCGTCGTCCCGGCGGCGTGGGTCTCGAGCGCGGCGGCGACGAGCCGGGTGTCATCGAGCGCTCTGGCCTTGCGGACCAGCCCCGTCATAAACTTCAGCCGCGCGTCGCCCAACGGCGTCTCGTTGCCAACCGACCAGACGGCGACGGCGGCGCGGTTCTGTCCGACGGCGATCAGATCGGCGAGCTGCGCCTCGGCGTTCTGATAGGTCGCCGGATTGTCCCACGCAATCGTCCAATAGACCGGAATCTCGGCCCAAACGAGCAGCCCCATCTCGTCGGCCAGCCGGAGCATGGTTTCGTTGTGCGGGTAGTGCGCCAGCCGGACGTAGTTGCAGCCGAGTTCCTTCGCCCACGTCAGCAGCATCCGCAGATCGCCCTCGCCGCGTGCCCGACCGGGGATGAGCGGGTTCTCGTCGTGCAGCGAGATGCCGCGCAGGAAGATGGATTTGCCGTTCAGCAGGATGTCTTGGCCGCGCGTCTGGATCGTGCGGAACCCGATCCGGTCCGCAACCTCGTCGCCGGTCAGCGTCAGGCGAACATCATACAAATTCGGCGTTTGCGGCGACCAGAGTTTTAGCTTTGAAACCGGGACGCGGAACGTCGCGCGGCCGTCGGTGTCGGTCGTCACGCGTCGGCTGATTCCGGCCTCGGCGATGGTCAGCGTGACGGATTGACCGGCTTTGCTGTCGCCGTCGAGTTGGACGTAGCCGGTTAGCGTGGTCGAATCGGCTGGCGCGAGTTGCACCTTGTAGTCGGCGATGAACGTCGCGGGTGTTTGGGCGATGAAGACGTCTCGGGTGATCCCGCCGTAGTTCCACCAATCGGTGTTGATCGTCGGGACGCCTTCGGGGCGGCGGGTGTTGTCGGCTTTGACGACGATAAAATTGTCGCCGCTCGGGTTCAGCCGGTCGGTGATGTCGAACTGGATCGGCGTGAAGCCGCCTTTGTGAACGCCGAGCTTATGGCCGTTCAGGTACACGTGCGCTTCGTAGTTGACGGCGCCGAAATACAAAAACGTCCGCTTGCCCGGCGTCGGTTTGAGCGAAAAAGCCTTTTCGTACCAGATCGTCCCTTCGTAATAGAGCAGCGTCGGGTCTTGCGAGTTCCAGTCGCCTGGCACGGTTAGCGTCGGCGAGCGGTCGAAATCGTACTCGATCAGCTCGGTTTCCTGCGGCGAACTCGGTTTCCGGTTGTCATAATAACCGCCCTGACCGGAGGCGGACTGGTCGAACGTCATCCGCCGGTAGTCATAAAACCCGTTCTCGTACGGGTCGATGATATAGTGCCAGCGACCGTTCAGGCTGAGCACGCGGCGAGCGGCGGCGTTCTGTAGCAGCGGTGTCTGGGCGCGACCGTCGCGGCCGATGAACGCGCTTGCCATCAGAAAAATAATCAGCAGCGGCTTGAGTGAAGGCATCGTTCGGTCGAGGCGGGTGAACAGGCGGAACCGTCGGGGTTCTGGCCGAACACGACACCGGCCGCTCAAGTTGGCCGGTTGGGCGATGCGACAGCTCGGATCGAGAGCGAGCTGGCCGATGGACCCGCAACGTTATCGCTAAGTCAGGCATAGAAAGACTTGAAGTCGAGGGTCGGGCGTATTTTGTCGGGTCGGTTGGGATCGGGCTAATGCGTCTTGTTCCTGCAACCGACCGACCCGAGACCAAGAGATCGACATGGCTGACCTGCCGGTTGCTCGCCCGACGGCCCCGCTCGAGCGGATTGCGCTGCTGGATGCGCTCCGTGGCTTCGCGCTGTTCGGCATCTGCATCGCCAATCTGCTGACCGGATTCTCGCTGTGGGGGGAGAAGGGCGCACCCGACCCCGCCACCCTATCGACCGCCGCGACCGATCCGGCAGCCGAGTTTCTGGCCGTCATGCTCGTGGACGGCAAGTTCTACTCGATCTTCTCGTTGCTGTTCGGGCTCGGGTTCTCGCTCCAGCTCGGTCGGGCCGAAACGCGGGGCGACGGAGATCTGCGGGTCTATCGGCGGCGGTTGTGGGTGTTGCTCGGGCTCGGGCTGATCCACCTGTTCGCTTGGCCGGGCGATATCGTCACCTTCTACGCCGCCGTCGGGTTCCTGCTGCTGCTGTTTCGTCGGATGACCGACCGGAAGCTGCTCGGCTGGGCGGCGGGGCTGCTGCTCGCTCCGTTCGTGCTCTACCTGCCGTACTGGCTCTCCGGCGGCATGTTGAACCTCGGTCTGCCGTTTTTCATGGTGGCCAACGCTGGTCTCGTTCGGCTCGGCGTGCCGCTCGGCCTGTATGACCTGTTGATGACCACCGATTGGGCCGTGCTGATCCGGGGGCATCTCGTCGGGCCGCTCTACCGGATCGGTGATCTGCTGTTCCAATGGCGGACCTGCAAGGTTCTGGCGATGTTTCTCCTCGGCCTCTATGTCGGCCGCCACACGCTGCACACGCGGCTCGACGAGGCGGCCCCGATCCTGCGC
>JBBSVG010000283.1:0-4705 GCA_038233775.1 Bacteroidota bacterium
CCCGCCAAGATCAACGGCGAATGTGGCTCAAAGAGCATCACGAGCTTTCGCTATCCGAGTGACGAGCCACCGAACCATCAGTTGGGTGTTGTAGAAAGCCAACGCGCCGAGACGCGACCGGTGGGCGGACGGTCCAGCAGCAGCGAAAAGGACAGCCGACCGTCGGGGACGGTTAGGACAGCGGGACCGGCGGCGGTAAAGGCGCGGACGTAGCCGGCGATCCAGAGGTCGGTCCGCAGGTCGTAGAGGTTGATCTCGGTCGAGTCGGCCGTGACGAGATACGCCGCGCCGTCGGACGGGATGCCGGGCAGCTTGGTGGCGAGCAGCCGACTGCCGTCGCCGCCCGGTTCGTCTGAAATCTTGATCAGCAGCGCCCCGGTCGGCATCGCGATGTCGAGCCGATTGCCGTCGAGTTGCACGGTTTCGCCGGTCGGCAGCGGACGGTCGAGGCCGAGCGTTGCGTGGGCGTAGGGCGTGAACCGGGCGAGCCAGCGGTGCCAGTCGGCGTCGGGCGGCAGATCGGCGGGCGCGAGGTCAGGCACGGCCCCGGCCGTCGGTGCGCTGAATCGGCGGTAGAGCGCGAGGGTTCGGTCGGCGCCCAAGCGGTCGAGCAGAAAGCGGACGTACAGCCCGGCGACGGGGTAACTGAGCGAGGCGTTTTGCTCGGCGAATCCGGCTCGGGTGAACAACTCGGCAGGCGTCAGCATCCCAGCGCGGACGAGAAATGCGCCCATCGAGAGCTGCGCCTCGGGCACGCCGCCCGCCCGACCGCCGAGCGCGACGGCCAATCCCTCCTGCAACAGCGGGTGCGTGTAAAGCGCCGTCCGCCCGAGCCGAATGCTGACGAGTTCGTGGGTCAACTCGTGCAGGTGCGCCGGGTGGCTCGAGACGACGAGATCCGGCCCCAGCAGCGCAACGCCGCGCGTCACATATCCCGTCAACCGCTCGACCTCGGCCTCATCGGCGCAGCGGACGTAGCCGATCCGTCGGGTTTCAACGAGCGTTCGTTGGGCGGCGGTGTAGCCGAGCGCGGTCATCGTGTGGGTGACGAACGAATCGAGCGCGGCGCCGAGACTCGGGTTCCAGCCGGTTGAGTCGGCCGCCCGAACGTCGAGAAAGCGCGTCTGATGCACGGGCCAGCGGCGGGTGAGCTGAACGACCGGCGTGCGGACGCGGTCGCCGTCGAGGTAAACCGTGTGGTCGTAAGCGGTGCCGGGAATCGTCAGCCGAAACGCGCCATCGGCGTTGTCGAGTCGGGTCGTGACGAGGTGCAACGCGCCGGTTTTCAGCCCGACGAGCGTCTCGGAATCGGGTTCGACGCCGATGAGCGCCTTGGTCGTCGCGCCGTCGTAGCGGATGCCGAAGCGGTCGGCGAGGGCGCGTTCGTCGTCGGCCAGAAAGCGCGTCACGTCTCGACCGGCCGCAAGATTGCGGGCAAATCGGTCGAGCGGACCGCTGCCCGTCTGTGCCCAAGCGGTCGTTGAACCCCCAATCAAACACAGCATCAGCGCCCGACCGGTCACAGCAAGCCCCGCTCGGCGAACGAGGTGAACCGGTCGCCAGCGACGATCAGGTGATCGTGAACCGGAATGCCCATCAGCTTGCCCGCATCGACGAGTTGCCGGGTGATGGCCCGGTCCTCCCCGCTCGGTTCGGGGTTGCCCGACGGGTGGTTGTGGATCAGGACGATGCACGCCGCGCTCTCGCCGATGGCTTCTTTGAACACCTCGCGCGGGTGGACGATGCTCGCCGACAGGCTTCCCTCGCTGATCTGCACGTCGCGGATGACGACGTTCTGCTGGTTGAGCAATAAAATATAAAATCGCTCTTTTTTCAGATCGCGCAACCTCGGACCGATATAGCGGTACACGTCGGCCGGACCGGTGATGCGGAAGACCTCCTCGCTCGTCGGCAGGTTGACGCGGCGGGCCAACTCGAAGGCGGCAAGCATCGCGACGGCTCGGGCGGGGCCGATTCCTTTCGTCGATTGGAGGTCTTTCTGCGACCGCATTGAGACTTTGCGGAGCGAGCCGTGCCGCTCGACCAGATCGCGGGCGAGATCGAGCGCGGTCGCCTTGCCGGTGCCGGAGCCGATCAGGATGGCGAGCAACTCGGCGTCGGAGAGCGCTTCGGCGCCGCGCAGCATGAGTTTTTCGCGGGGGCGCTCGTCGGCCGGCCAGTTCTTGATCGTCGCCCGGTACACGCCCGGCGGCTCGGGGTCGCTCACGCCCGGTCGCGCTGCCACCGTCGGCCCGACGACTTCGCGCTTCTGGTCCGGCTTGATCCTCGGTGCTCGGGTGGGCATACGGGTTCGGGTTGGGTGGATGGCTTCTAGCGACCGGTCAATCGCCTGAGTCCGGCTCGAACGGCTGGAGCGACGGGCGCATCCGACGCCACATCAGCGTTTGCCAGTACTTGTCATCCTGCCACGCCCGGTCGTGAACTTCATCCGAGTTCACCTGGATGCACAGCACTCCTGTTGTAAAGTCTGTATTCACCCCTGGAGATCGCTCCGCTTCGACGATAACCTCATCCACAATGAGCATGGGCTGCAACTGAATGTCGTGCCTCAAACGGGACTGCATGGGTAAAACCGCAAGTGTGTCATCCTTTAAAACACGGGTAGGATGCTCGACATGCAACGTCAGGGTCTGAATCTCGGGACGAATGGGCACCTCCAATCGATAGTAACCCGTGGAATCGGTGTGCTGATTGGTCCCAGTCTGAACAACACGGACCCAAGCGTTGCCCAGCCCTGCACCCGTCGTCGCATTGAGCACATATCCCTCAACAACAACCGTGTCTGCAGGCGCGGCGGCAGGGTTCAGATCAGCGACAAGATGCGTCTGAACCGCGAGCGGCGGGCGGGCGAAGGTGGCGGCGGGCGCGGCGAGCGACAGGCCGATCAGCAGCAGCAGCGTCGTCGGCCAACTCGGCGCAGCGATGGGTCGGACGCGAACGGCCAAGCCGCGATTGATCCGGTCGAGTTGCGCCGTCGTGATTCGGCCACAGAGCCGACCGTCTCGGGCAGCGGCGAGGCGGAGCACCTCGGCGTCGGAGCGCGTCGTCAGGTCAAAGACGGCGTGCTGACAACTGGCGCAGAACCGCTCGCCGGACTCGCTCCGCGCCATCGCCGACCAGTTTTCCGAACACGGTTGCGGGATCGACAGACGACGAATGGCTTTCGGGTTCATGGCGTATCTCCCGATTCGGAGTTATCGCGTGTTCGTTGTCGCATGGGCGCCCGCCAAGCAGCATTGTTATTCCAAACAGCATTGACATGGGTGGAAGGCACCCCCAACGCCACTTCCACATACATATAACCTAAATAACCATCGATATAATAGGCGGTTTCTCCAGACAAGTGGCCCCGATTGGCCGGAGTGATGAGAGTGCCCTCATCATAGCGCGGTTGAATCTCCAAATTGATCGCCATCGATGGGTCGCCCGATGAAAGCTCCACTCGCCATTCACGGGAATAATAATCGTGCGACGCAAACACCTGTAGCGTCACGGCGATGCTATCGGGAACAGGGACGATCAGGGAGTAAGAACCATCGACTGTCGTCTCCATCCCGAGCGACGTCCCCTGAATCCGCACCCACGCGCCGATCACCGCTTCACCCGTATTCGCGTCGGTGACGCGCCCGTTGATGATAACCGTGTCGCCCGGCGCAACCTCGGCGACAGGTTTCAGATCGGCGGCAAACTGGATCTGGACGGCAAGTGGCGGGCGGGCGAAGGTGGCGGCGGGCGCGGCGAGCGACAGGCCGATCAGCAGCAGCACCGTTGCGGGCCAGCGCGGCGAGGCGACCGGTCGGACCCGCACGGCCAAGCCGCGATTGATCCGGTCGAGTTGCGCCGTCGTAATCTGGCCGCAGAGCCGACCGTCTCGGGCAGCGGCGAGGCGAAGCACCTCGGCGTCGGAGCGCGTCGTCAGGTCAAAGACGGCGTGCTGACAACTGGCGCAGAACCGGTCGCCCGACTCGGTCCGCGCCATCGCCGACCAGTTCTCGGCGCACGGCTGAGGGATCGACAGATGACGGATGGCTTTCGGATTCATCAACACCTCGGCTGGATGCGGCGGGTTCGACTCAACGGCTGTTCGCTTGGGACTGTCGGCTGATGCGTCGCCAACTTTGCGCCCGACCGGGATCGGCGGCCAAACAGGCGGCCCACTCGGGATCGTCCGGGTCGAGGTGACGAGCAGCATAGGCGGCAAGCTCGTCGCGTCTCAACCGAATCAGCGGCGCCGTCGTCCGGTCGGGATCGCGGCGGCTGGCTTGAACCGACCTGTACAGCCGCCCGACGAACGCGGCCAAGTGCGTCTCATCTCGAAACCGAATCTCGTGGTGCGCTCGGTCGATGAACGCGAACGGCTGCGTCGGTCCGGTCAGCGGCGTTTGAACGAGCGGTTCGGTTCCGTCGAGTGCAGAGCGGACATCGACCGCGTAGAGCAATGACGGCGGGTTCAGATTCGTCGCTGCGTGCTCGACCATCGCCCGAACGGTCAACTCGGCCTCGGACAGCCGACTTGCGTCCCAGCCCGGCGGCGGCAGAACGTAAACAGAGAGGTGGAGGTCCGGCACACCGTCGCGTTTGAACAGGCGGTCGTAGAACGTTGCATGGTCCGCATCGAGCGCGTTGCGGTCCCGGATCATCCGAAGGATCACCACGGGCTCAATCGGTCGGCGGCGTCATCGTC
>JBBSVG010000284.1:0-4703 GCA_038233775.1 Bacteroidota bacterium
CGGCAAGACGACGACGACGCACCTCGTTCGCGAGATGCTGACGGCCGCCGGGATGGCCGCCGGGGTGATCGGGACGGTCCAGATCGCGTTCGGCGACGTGGTTCGGCCAGCGACCCACACGACGCCCGATCCGGTCGAGTTGCAGCGGACGCTGGCCGAAATGGCCGATGCCGGGATGAAGGCGGCCGTCATGGAAGTCTCGAGCCACGGACTCGAGCAGGGTCGGACGGCCGGGCTGCACTTCGCTGCGGCCGGGTTCACCAACCTGACGCTCGATCATCTCGATTATCACAAGACGTTCGACGCCTACCGCGACGCGAAGAAGCGGCTGTTCGACGAGCTGAACGCGGACGCCGTCGCGGTGGTCAACATCGACGATCCCAACGGCAACGCGATGCTGCGCGACACGTCGGCCCGACAACTGACGGTCGGGTTCAACGGGTCGGCCGACGTCAACGGCGAGATCGTCGCCAACCGGATCGACGGGTTGCGGCTGCGGATCGGCTATTTGGGCGACCAGTTCGACGGGCGGTTCCGGCTGGTTGGACGGTTCAACGGCGAGAATCTGCTGGTCGCCTTCGGGCTCGGCGTTGGACTCGGGCTGGCCCCGGCCGACGTGTTCCAAGCGTTGCAGACCGCCGCGCCGGTGCCGGGTCGGATGGAGTTGATCGCCGATGAGCGCTCGGGTCGCGCTGGCGTCGTTGATTACGCCCACACGCCGGACGCGCTGGAGAAGCTGCTCGACACGGTCAACGAGTTGAAAGCGCCGACTGCCCGGACCGTCGTCGTGTTCGGCTGCGGCGGCGACCGCGACCGGTCGAAGCGGCCGATCATGGGTCGCCTGGCCGCCGAGCGGGGCGCTGCCGTCGTCGTCACGAGCGACAACCCGCGCACCGAGGATGCGGACGCGATCATCGCCGAGGTTGTGGCTGGCATCCCGAGCGACACGACGGCGCGGATCGAGACGGCCGCCGACCGTCGGACCGCGATCTGTCGGGCGGTGGAGCTGGCTGGACCGGACGATGTCGTCGTCGTCGCGGGCAAGGGGCATGAGGATTACCAGATCATCGGCACGACCAAACATCATTTGGACGACCGCGAGGAGCTTCGCGCCGCGTTCGCCCAACTCCAGCCGTCCTTGATCCCAAGCCGCTCGTGATGTCTCCGATCCGCCCCGACGAGTTGCGCGCCATCGGGGCCGACGTGCGCCCGGACGGGCTGCCGCTCGTCGGCGTCTCGACCGACAGCCGGACGGTTCAGCCGGGCGAGTTGTTCGTCGCGCTCAAAGGCGACCGGTTCGACGGACACGACCACGTCGCTGCCGCGCTGAAATCCGGCGCCGCGCTGGCGCTCGTCTCGACCGCTTGGGCCGCGACTGTGACCGACGCTTGGGTGCGCGGAAAGCTGGTCGTCGTCGCCGATCCGCTGATTGGCTTGCAGCATCTGGCGCGCAACCGGCGCCGGGCGTTCAGCGGACCCGTCATCGCCGTGACCGGATCGAACGGCAAGACGACGACGAAGGAACTGCTCGCCGCCGCGCTGGAGCCAACGTTTCGCGTATTAAAGACCATCGGCAACCTGAACAACCACATCGGTCTGCCGCTGACGCTGATGCGGCTGTCGCCGGACGAGCATGACGCGGCGGTGATCGAGATGGGGATGAACCACGAGGGCGAGATCGCCGATCTGTGCGCGCTGGCCGAGCCGACCGCCGGGCTGGTGACGAACGTCGGCCGGGCGCACATCGAGTTCTTCGCCGACGGACAAGCCGGAATCGCGAGGGCGAAAGGCGAACTGTTCGCTTATTTGGCTGCACACGACGGCCGCGCCTACGTCAACTTGGGCGACGAGCGCGTAACCGGTGTTTCGGCCGACGTAGCCGACCGCGTGACGTATGCGCTCGACCGCCGGGCCGATCTGAGCGGAACGCTGCTCGGTCTGGACGAGGCTGGTTGCGCGACGCTGCGGCTGGACGGTCGGCTGGCGGCTGGCGGATCGGTCGAACTGCAACTTGCCGTTCCGGGTCGGCACAACGCGGTCAATGCGGTGGCGGCGGCGGCGGTCGCGCTCGATTTGGGCGTCCAACCGAACGCGGTGGCTGACGCGCTGGCGGGTTATCGGCCGGACAACCGGCGGATGCAGGTCGTGCGGACCCGAGCGGGCGTGACGATTCTGGACGACACTTACAACGCCAACCCTGACTCGACCGCCGCTGCCCTGACGACTCTATCTGAACTGCCCGCTGGGACGAAACTGGCCGCGCTCGGCGACATGCTCGAACTCGGCGGACACGCGGCCGAGGCGCACCGCGAGATGGGCGAAGCCGCCGCCCGGTCGGGTGTCCGCTACCTGTTCACCTTCGGCCCCGAGTCGCGGGCCGCAAACGCAGCGGCGGGCGGAACGGTCACGGCGCAACACTACGGCGACAAGGCCGATCTCGCAGCGGCGCTGCTGACGGTCGTCCAACCGGGCGACGCGGTGCTGGTCAAAGGATCGCGCGGGATGCGGATGGAGGCGGTCGTCGAGGCGCTCGTCGTCGGTTTGGGCGGGAGGATTTAGCCGATGCTCTATTTGCTGCTCGAGTGGATTCGGCAGGAATTCAACACGCCGGGCTTCAACGTCTTCCGCTACCTGACGTTCCGGGCGGCGCTGGCGGCGGGCTTCAGCCTGCTGTTCTGCGTCGTGCTCGGGCCGAAGCTGATCGCGCTGCTGCGTCGGCGGCAGATCGGCGAGGCGGTCAAGCTCGACGGACCGAAGAGCCACTTCTCCAAAGCCGGCACGCCGACGATGGGCGGGCTGATTCTGGTCGGTTCGCTGGTCGTCAACACGCTGCTCTGGGCCGATCTGCGGAACCCGTACATCCTCATCATCTGCTTGGCGACAGCGTGGATGTGCGCGGTCGGGTTCCTCGATGACTATCTAAAGGTCATCAAGAAGTACCCGAACGGGCTGATCGGCCGCTACAAACTCGTCGGCCAGATCTCGCTCGGGCTGCTCGTCGGCGTGCTGCTGATGTACACGCCGATCTATACGGACGAGGTCAGAACGATCACGACGGTCCCGTTTGTCAAGTCGGTCAACTTCGATTATCAGAGCCCGATTCTGTACGTGCTGGTCGTCGCGTTCATCATCACGGCGCTCTCGAACGCGGTCAACTTGACCGACGGACTCGACGGCCTTGCGACCGGTTGCGCCGCCGCCGTCGTGCTGACGCTCGGGCTAATCTGCTACGTGACGGGCAACATCAAGTTCGCCGGTTATTTGGACATCGTCTATCTGCGCGGCGCTGGCGAACTGGTCATCTACGCTGGCGCGACCATCGGCGCGTGCTTGGGGTTCCTCTGGTACAACACGTTCCCGGCGCAGGTGTTTATGGGCGACACCGGCTCGCTCGCGTTGGGCGCCGGGATCGGGACGCTGGCGTTGCTGGTCAAAAAGGAACTGCTGCTGCCGGTCTTGGGCGGAATTTTTCTGGCCGAGGTGCTGTCGGTGATCCTGCAACGGAGCTATTTCAAATACACGAAAAAGACGACCGGCGAAGGGCGCCGCATCTTCAGGATGGCGCCGATTCATCACCATTTCGAGATGATGGGCACGCCCGAATCGAAGATCGTGACGCGGTTCTGGATCATGGCGCTGATTCTCGCGCTCATCTCGCTCTCGACGCTTAAACTCCGATGACCATCACCCCGCAGGAGACCTATCGCGGCAAGCGGGTGACCGTCGTCGGCGGGGCGCGCTCTGGGCTTGCGGTGGCGCGGCTGCTCTCGGGCGTCGGCGCGACGGTGTTCCTGTCCGACAAAGGGTCGCCAGCGAATATGCCGAATCTGGTCGCTGAGCTGGAGCGGGCGGGCGTGAAAAGCGAGTTCGGCGGCCACACGGCGGCGGTGCTCGACTGCGATCTGGCCGTCGTCTCGCCCGGCGTCCCGTCGAACGTGCCCGTTGTGAAGCAACTCGTCGCGGTCGGTCGGCCGGTGTTGAGCGAGATCGAGGTCGCCGCCCAGTTCTGCCGCGCCCCGATCATCGCCATTACGGGAACCAACGGCAAGACGACGACGACGAGCTTGGTCGGCCGGATTTTCCGCGATGCCGGACGCCAGACGGTCGTCGCGGGCAACATCGGACTGCCGTTCTCCGATTATGCGGCCGAGCTTCGACCCGACGGCGTCGCGGTGCTCGAGATCTCGTCGTTTCAGTTGGATCACATCGACCAGTTTCGGCCGAAGGTCGGCGTTCTGCTGAACATCACGCCCGATCATCTGGACCGCTACCCAACGTTCAACGACTACGTTCTGAGCAAGTTCCGCATCTTCAAAAACGCGACCGCCGACGATTTTCTGGTCTACAACGCCGACGACGAGTTCATCCGCCCGTTCGTTGAGCAATCCGGCCGGGTCGCCGCGACGCTGCTGCCGTTCTCGACCCGACACGAGTTGCCCATCGGCGCCTTCGTTCGCGACGGCGAGGTCATCATTCATCTGCCTTCTGCACCCGAGGAGCGCCTCATGGCGACAAGCGAGATCCGCATTCGCGGCGAGCACAACCTGTACAACTCGCTCGCCGCCGCCCTCGCGAGTCGGGCGATGGAGATCAAGAACGAGACGCTGCGCGAGAGCCTGACCGGGTTCGAGGGCGTCGCCCATCGGCTCGAGTTCGTCCGCGATCTGGGCGGCGTGAAGTACGTCAACGACTCGAAAGCGACC
>JBBSVG010000285.1:0-4697 GCA_038233775.1 Bacteroidota bacterium
GAAAGGCGATTTCAGATTGATGATTGCGGATTGATGAAAATGATAATGATGAGTGCAGAATGATGAAACGGCGGCTCGGCGCTCTTGCCGGTCGCCGTTGTCGTTCTCTTGCCGTGAGCTGACGGCTGATAGCTAACGGCTCTCCTGTTACCCCTCTGTTACCTTATTATCACCCTTTATAAACAGCCAATAAGTTTAGGTTACGCCGGATCGGTGGGCGGAACGAGCGGGTATTTTTGCGGCCGTTGGCCCCGTTCACCGACCCGATTTGCCATGCGCCGCACCGCTCTCGGCTGGAGTTTGACCCTTCTCACCCTCACCGCCGCCGCACCGACTTGGGCGCAGGAAGCGCCAGCCACCGGTCAGGTCAAAGGCACCATCACCGACGCCACGACCGGCGAGACGCTGATCGGCGCCAACCTGCTGCTCATCGGGACGACCACCGGCACCACGACCGACCTTGACGGCCGCTTCACCCTGACGGCCCCGGCCGGGCGCTACACCCTGCGCGTCTCGTATATCTCCTACACGAGCAAGACCGTGACGGGTGTCGTCGTCACGCCCGACAAGCCGCTGGCGCTGTCGGTTTCGCTCTCGCCGGAAGCGCTGAATCTGGGCGAAGTCACCGTCGAAGCCGCCCTCGTGCGCGACAACGACGCGGCGCTGTTGACGGTCCGCCGCCACGCCGCGACGGTCAGCGACGGCACCTCGGCCGAGCAGATCAGCCGCTCCGGCGACGGCGACGCGGCCGAGGCCGTCAAGCGCGTGACCGGCATCTCGGTGGTCGGCGGCAAGTATGTCTATGTGCGCGGGTTGGCCGAGCGCTACTCGAACACGCAGCTCAACGGCGTCTCGATCCCCAGCCCTGAGCCCGAGAAGAAGGTCGTCCCGTTCGACCTGTTCCCGTCGGGGATGATCGACCAGATCGTCGTCTCGAAGACGTTCATGCCCGATCAGCCGGGCACCTCGACGGCCGGGTTGATCCAAGTCGAGACGAAGGACTTTCCCGACCACCTGCAACTGGCTTTTTCGGCTTCGAGCGGCTACAACTCACGCTCGCAGTTCCGCACCGCGCCGTCGTCGCTCGGTGGTGGAACCGACTTTCTGGGCTATGACGACGGGACGCGCGGGCTGCCGTCGGGGCTGCCGACCGGGACCGACAAGCCGACGCTGACCTCCTCCCCCGCCTACAACGCCGCCGTCGCCGCCCAGTTCGACAACCAGTGGACGGCGTCGCAGCGGACGGTGCCGCTGAACCAGGGCTACGCTTTCACGGTCGGCAACTCGACCCAGATCGGCGCGCTGCCGCTCGGTTACGCGGCCAGTTTGACCTACGGCAGCGATTGGTCGTACCGGCCCGACGAGATCGACGCGTTCCCGAATCCGGTCGGCTCGCCGGACCAGTACGCCTACCGACTCAGTTCGCAGAAGTCGATCTATTCGGTCACTTGGGGCGGGTTGCTGAATTTGAGCACCCGGCTCGGGCAGAACACGAAGCTCTCGACCAAAACCGTCTTCAACCGCTCGGCCGACGACGAGACCCGTGTCTCGACCGGCAGCGACGCGTTCTACGGCTCGGACGGCGTCGCCGCCGCCACCCGGTTGCGCTACGTCGGCCGCTCGATCCTGTCGAGCACGCTCAGCGGCGACCATTTCCTGCCGTCGCTCGGCCGCTTGACCGCCGACTGGAAGGCGTCCTACTCCGAAGCGCGGCGCGACGAGCCGGACAACCGCGAGTCGCTGGTGCTGTTCACTGACGCCGGAACCCAAACCCGTGTCGCTCAGCGGCAGAAGCGGTTTTTTGCCAACCTGACCGACCGTGAGGTCAACGGCGTCCTGAACCTGTCGCTGCCGATCAGCCTGTTCGGCGACGAGCGGGCGAAGATCAAAGGCGGCGCGTTCGTCTCGTCCAAAACCCGCGATTTCGCCGCCCGTCGCTACGATTACACCTACGGCGACAATCTGGGCTCGACCGAGTTCACCCGCATCGAGGACTTCACCACGCCGGACAACATCGCCGCCGGGCTGACCAACTTTCAGGATCTGACGCGCGGTTCGGACGCGTACAAGGCCGGAGAAGACAACCTCGCCGGCTACCTGATGGCCGACGTGGTGCCGGTGCTGAAGTGGCGCTTCATCGGCGGGTTTCGGGTCGAGCACGACGCCATCGACCTGCACTCGGCCACCGGCAACGTCCCGCCGTATGAGCCGCTCGATCAGCAGCTCACCCGAACCGATTTCCTGCCGAGCCTAAACCTCGTTTATTCGCCGGTCGAGTCGTCGAACATCCGGGTCGGCTACTCGCGGACGATTGCCCGGCCCGAGCTGCGCGAGTTGGCGCCGTTCCGCTTCGACGACTACCGGACGAGCACGTTCGGCAACCCGTTTCTCGAGATCACCCACATCCAGAACCTCGATCTGCGCTGGGAAACCTTCCCGCGCATCGGCGAACTGGTCGCCGTCAGTGTCTTCTACAAGCAGTTCGACAAGCCGATTGAGACGATCCTGCTGCCCGACCCGACGACCACCGCCGACGTTCGGCCCATCGGCTACGCCAACTCCGAAAGCGCGTATTCGGTCGGCACTGAGCTGGAGCTGCGCCACTCGCTCGACCTGATCGCCCGGCTGCTCGCGCCGTTGTCGGTCTCGCTCAACCTGTCGCTGATCCACTCGGAACTGACGCAGGGCGACTCGGTCATCGTCTATGGCGGCTCGAAGCAAGTCTTCCCGAGCCGGGCGCTGGTCACGCACCTGAAGCGGCCGCTCAACGGCCAGTCGCCCTACGTCGTCAACACCGGGCTGACCTACAGCCGCCCGACGAGCGGGACCGACGTCACGCTGCTCTACAACGTGTTCGGCCGCCGACTCCGCACGGTCGGCACCGACCCGTACGACGACATCTACGAACAGCCGCACCACCAGCTCGACCTGTCGGCTTCGCAGCGGGTCTTGGGCGTGCTGAACGTGAAACTCAACATCCGCAACCTGCTTGACGACTCATACGACTTCAAGCTCGGCGACGCGGTGACCAACAGCTACCGCACCGGGCGCTCGGTCTCGCTTGCCATCGGCTACTCGCTCTAATCCATGCCGGACCAACCCCAACCAACGGGAATCTCATGTCTCAGCGCACCCTTGTTAACCGGACCCTCCTCTCGGGTCTGCTCGTGGCCGGCACGCTCGGCCTGAACGCCTGCTCGGACAACAAATCGAACCCGATCACGCCGGTGCCGACGCCGACCCCGGTGCCGGGCGCCAAGACCGCGATGCTCGTCGGGACGGTCACAGGCAGCCGGACGCTGTCGGCCGACACGACCTACACGCTGCGCGGCAAGGTCAAGATCGCCCCCGGCGCCGTGCTGAACGTCCCGGCCGGGACGCTGGTCCAGGCCGAGCCGGGCTCGTTCCTCATCACCCAGCGCGGCACGACGTCGCTGCCGAGCGGTCGACTCGAAGCCGTCGGCACGGCCGCCAAGCCGATTGTCTTCACCTCGACGGCGGTCTCGGGCGCCAAATCGACGGGCCAGTGGGGCGGAATCATTCTCGTCGGCTTGGCGCAGAACAACCAGCCGGGCGGGACCGCCTTCATCGAGGGCGACGAGAACCCCGATGCATACGGCTGGGGCGGCGTGCTGTCGGCGCCGAAGAACGACGACAACAGCGGCACGCTGAAGTACGTCATCGTCGAGTTCGGCGGGTTCGAGATCCGGCCCGGTTCGGAGATCAACGGGATTACGTTCTACGCCGTCGGCAACGGGACGACCATCGATTACGTCCAGTCGCACTACAACAACGACGACGGGTTCGAGTTCTTCGGCGGGACGGTCAACCTGAAGCACTGCATCTCGTCGGGCAACTCCGACGACTCGTTCGACTTCGACAACGGCTACCAGGGCAACGCGCAGTACATGCTCGCCGTCCAGCGGACCGGCGCCAGCCGCTTTGCTCGCGGCCACGAGATGGACAACAACGCCGACGGAACCGACGTCCAGCCGTTCACCCAGCCGACGTGGGCCAACGTGACCTTGATCGGCTCGGGTTCGACCTCCGACAAACAGGGCACCGACGGCGACCCGAACGACGGCATCTACGCCCGCCGCTCGACCCGTGGCAAGTTCTACAACTACTTGATCTACAACTTCGGCGGCCTCGGGATGTCGCTCGACATCGAGAAGGGCGCGGCGGCTCGGGTCGATAAGAACGTCGAGGCGGGCGAGCTGTTCATCAAGAACTCGCTGCTCTCGTCCAAGCGGGGCAACTTGGCTTCCGGCAAGCCGGAGATTGCGGTCGTGACCAAGACCAACGGCGTCTATTCCGAGCCGGGTGCAACCATCGCCGGGAGGGTCGCCGGGTGGAACGATCAGATGTCGGCCGTCGGCTCGGCGGCCCTCTCGCTCGACCCGAAGCTGACCGGCTTCAAGGTCGCCGACAACAACAACGTCCCGAACCTGACCCTCGCCGCTGGCTCGCCGGCGCTCAGCCTGACCGGCGCGGTCGAGTTCCCGACGGCGGCGTTCTTCGACCAGAGCGGCAAGGCGTACATCGGCGCGTTCGGCTCCGGCGCCTCGGCCGACTGGACCGCTGGCTGGGCGCACTGGCAGACGCGGTGAGTCGATTGATGAATGAGGATTGAGGATTGATGAAACGGCGGCGCGGTGCTGATGCCGCGCCGCCGTTCTTGAAACCCAGCGATTGCC
>JBBSVG010000286.1:0-4696 GCA_038233775.1 Bacteroidota bacterium
CGTCGAGCGCCAGATCGGTATCGACCAGTCGGCTGAGGGTCAGGCTGTGCTCAGCCAGCTTGCCAGCGGTCAGCTCGATCCAAGAGCCGCGAATCCCAGCCAGAATCCACGAGCGCAGCTCCACCCGACACGGATTGGTCGGCGGCGCAGGCGCCAGCGACGGGTCGGCCAGCCACAGCTCCGGCACTCGACCCGTCACCAGATGGCCCGACATCGTCAGCAAGAACGCTGCGAAGGCCAGATCGGCTGCTGCTCGGTCGGCGAAGACCAGATGCCCGTTCTCGAACAGCATCCAGTCACCGGCCGGGGCACCAACCAGTCGCACCGCACGGGCCGACTCGCTCGCCGTCAACGCCGTCAGCCAGCCGTTCAGGGGGAGGTTGACCTTCGCATTCATGTCCATGATCCGCTCCGCAGAATGTATCGACGGTCGTGTCCCGCTCTTGGTGGGGGATCGATCCGTGGCGGGAAGCATAGACAAGGCGGTGCCAAGCGGAACCGGCGGCGAAATCAGCAGGCGGGCCGATTGTCGCCCATCACGAAAAATATCGATTTAAGGGCGAAACGTGAGACGGGTCACGAGCCGAAAAGGGGGCTCGGCCGAGGCACGCGGCCCCGATTGAGCAAGGTTGGCGATTTCTGAACAGAGGACCGGATCAGGATGAACACCCGTCGCCAACTTGCAACCGTGCAGAAGCTGAACATACGGGTCACAAGGCGCGCTCGATCTCGGCCAGCGAGCGGTCGCGGGCGGCAGCGAGACCGTGGCCGTGACGAAACGTCAACCGCAGCGCCTCGGCCAGCGCCCCGATCTCCCGCTCCGCCGCCGCGACGACCGCGTGGGCGACGGCCGTCATCAGCCCTTTACCCAGCCCGTGCAGCTCGGTCGGCAGCGGCTCGGTCGGCTGACTCGCCAGAAGCGCGGTCATGTTCGGCAGACCGTTGAGTAGATCGTCGAGCGTCAGGCCGTTGTGGACGGCGAGCACGGCGCCGTGGTAGAGCACCTGCGCCACCTCGGCGGCGGTCTCGTCGGCCGACTCGTGCTCGGCGGCAAGCCACGCTTCGGCCGCTTCCTCGCACAGCTTGGCCCCGATGGCGGCCGTCCCGCCGGCGAGCAGTTCGACCGTCCGGCTGTCGTCCGGCTGATCGCGGCGGCGCGTCTCCAGCAACTCGTAGAGCGATTCAAATGTCGTCATGGCAGCGGTTCCTCTGGATCGGGTGAGGGCGACGCGAGCAGGGCGAGGAAACCGGCCTCGTCGAGCACCGCCACGCCGCGTTTCGTGGCGTCGTCGAGCTTCGAGCCCGGATCGGCCCCGGCGACGACGGCCGTTGTTTTCTTGCTGACCGACCCGGTGACGACCCCGCCAAGCGCCTCGATTCGGGCCTTCGCTTGGTTGCGCGTCATCGATTCGAGCGTCCCGGTCAAGACAAACGTTTGGCCCAAAAGCGCCGTCGAGACGGGCACCGCAGGCGCCGACGCGGTCATCGAGACGCCAGCGGCGACCAGTCGGGTGACGAGATCGCGGCCCGTCGGATCGGCCAGAAACGCCGCCAGCGCTCCGGCGACCGTCGGCCCGATGCCTTTGATCGCCAGCAGATCGGCCTCGGTCATCTGGGCCAGCCGTTCCATCGTCCCGACTCGGACGGCGACCAGACGCGCGACCGTCCCGCCGACGTGGCGGATGCCGAGGGCGAACAAGAGCCGCTCGAGCGGTCGGGTTTTGCTGGCCTCGATCCCGACGAGCAGGTTGTCCACCGACTTCTCACCCATCCGGTCGAGCCCGACGAGCGCCTCGCGGTGGATTCCCAGCGAGTACAAATCGGCCACGTCGCCGATCAGCCCCGACTCGACGAGTTGCCCAACGACCGCCTCGCCAAGTCCTTCAATATCCATCATCTGTCGACCGGCGAAGTGCTCGATCCGAGCCCGACGTTGGGCGGGACAAGCCGGATTCGGGCAGCGGATCGCCGCCTCGCCCTCATCCTGCGACAGCTCGTGACCGCACGCCGGGCATTCGGTCGGGAAGACGAACGGCTGGCTGTCGGCGGCGCGGGATTCGAGTTCGACCGAGACGACTGGGGGGATGATCTCGCCCGCTTTCTCAATCGTCACGCGGTCGCCCGGCCGAATATCGCGCTCGGCGATGTAAGCCGCGTTGTGCAAACTGGCCCGGCTGACGGTTGTTCCGGCCAGAAACACGGGTTCCAGTTCGGCCACCGGCGTGATCGTCCCCAGCCGGCCGACCTGCGCGGTGATCCCGAGCAACGTCGTCGCGACTCGGGCCGCCGGAAACTTGTAGGCGATGGCCCAGCGCGGGCTTTTCGAGGTCACGCCAAGCGCCCGTTGCTGCCGCTCCGAATCGACTTTCAGCACGACGCCGTCCGTATCAAACGGGAGCGCGGCGCGGGTCGTCTCCCAGCGGTCGAGGTAGGCGAACACCTCGTCCAGCGAACCGCACCGCTCGGTGTGCGGCGAAACCGGCAGCCCGAGCTGTTTCAGCAGCGCCAGATTGTCCAGATGCGAGCCATCCGTTTCGCCGGTCAGCCGAATCAGCGCGTAGCAGACCACCGAGAGCGGTCGGGCGGCGACGATCCGGGAATCCTGCATCTTTAGCGTCCCGGCGGTCGCGTTGCGCGGGTTGACGAACGACGGCTGATCGGTCAGTTCGCGCTCGGCGTTGATCCGGTCGAGTCCCGCGCGGTCCATAAACACCTCGCCGCGCACCTCGATCTCGCCCAGATCGGCTGGCCGGTTCCGCAGCTCAAGCGGCAGCGTCCTGATCGTCCGCAAATTCGTCGTGATGTCGTCGCCCTCGCGACCGTCGCCCCGAGTCGCGCCGAGGGCCAAGCGACCATCGGCGTCGTACCGCAGCGTGACGGCGACGCCATCGACCTTCAATTCGGCGGCATAGACGACCGGTTGGCCGTCCAATCCATCACGCACGCGGCGGTCGAACTCGACCACATCGGCCCGAGAATAGGTGTTGCCGAGGCTCATCATCGGCACGAGATGCCGGACCGTCTGGAAACTCTTGATCGGCGCGCCGCCGACCCGAACCGACGGCGAGTGGGGCGATTGCAGCTCGGGGAAACGCGCCTCCAACTCGGTCAACTCGGCCATCAGCCGGTCGTAGTCCTCGTCCGAGATCGTCGGATTCGCGTCGATGTAATAGGCGAAGTCGTGCCGCTGCAACGCGTCGCGCAGCGCCGCGACTTGGGCGACGATCTGGGCCGTCGGCTCGTCAGCCATGACTCAGGGGCGGGGAACGGTGGGAATCTGGACCGGCCGGGTGGCGCGGTCGGCGGAGCGGATGTCGGGTCGCGGTGCCACCGGTTTGAGCGGCCGGGGCGCGGCGGCGGCGGTCGGTTTGGGCGTGGCGGCGGTCTGCGGCGGTTCGTACACCCCGGCGGCCGAGATGACGACGCCGCGCAGCGTGCCGGTCTTTTTCTGGAACACGACCGGCTTGCCGTTGAGCCGGATGTCCAGCCGATCCACCATCCCAAAGGTGCAGCGCAGCGACGCTTTGGCGACGAACCGCTTGGTCGTTCCTTCCTGCAAGGTGCCCTCGAAGGCGCGGGTCGCGGTGTCGGGTTTGACGCTGATCCAGACATCGCCCAGCGCGCTGACGGTCAGCACCTGCGCCCCAACCGGCGCGGCAGCCTCGGTTTGCGCCCGACCACTGTCGGCCCGAGCGAGCGAGTCGGCCCGAAGCCGGGCGGCGGTCGTATCGACGCCGTATGCCTCGGCCTCGGCGACGGTTTGGTCGTACGGGATCTCGTACGGCGCACCGGCCCGGTCAGCCTGTCCGCCGATGGTCGGCCAGAGAAACCGCCAGCCCAGCCAGATCAGCAGCCCGAGCACGACGACACCCGCCGCCCCGGCCAGACCGTACACGACGAGCTTTCGTTTGGTGTCGCCCCGGTCGTCCCAGCGGGGACCGGTGCCGATGGGGACGGGAACGATGGGATCGACCGGGTAAGGCGCACCGCCGGTGGCCGGACCGAGCGGCGTCTCGTCCCGCAGATCGCCCAAGTTCTTGATCGTCGAGCGACCCGGCCGAACCGGCTCGGTGCCGCTGGGTCCGATGTAGCCGCCGGGACCGGGATAGCCCGTCGCCGGGGCCGACGGCGCGAGCCGCTCGACCGGTCGGGCGGGCAGCACGCTCGGCCCCGGCGGTTGCGAATCCGAGTCGCCAGCGCTCGGCATCGGGCGCGGTCCGGTCGGCTCGGCTGGCTCGGACGGCGGGGCGGGCGGCGAACCGACGAAAGCGGCCAACTCGCCGCCGTAGCTGTTCCGCCGCGACGCATCGTAGGCGCCGAGCACGGCGTCTCGCGGCAGATCGAGCGCGTCGGCGTACTCGGTGAGGAATCCTTTGATGTATGGCGTCGGCATCAGGCTGAAGTTGCCCGATTCGAGCGCGGTCAGCACCGGGACCGCGATCCGGGTCAAGCGGTGGACTTGGTCGAGCGACAGGCCACGGGCCAATCGAACAGCCTTCAGATCGGCGGCAAATGGGTTCATCACACGCTCTGAGATGAGAGAAAAGCGCGGTGCCGAGGGCCGCTAACGACGAACGGTCGGCTGCGAGGTGCAAACCGCACCACGGAGCCGACCGTTTGCTGCCGAGTCGGAGTGGCGGGATTCGAACCCACGACCCCCTGAACCCCATTCAGGTGCGCTACCGGGCTGCGCTAC
>JBBSVG010000287.1:0-4693 GCA_038233775.1 Bacteroidota bacterium
GCACGGGCTTCGGGAGGACGACGGCGCAGTCAAAGCCTCGCTCAAGTTCGTTCAGCGGATCGCCGGTGGCCGGGCGCCCGACGGGGCCGCGTGGCTCGACTGGGTCCGGTTGCGCTACACCCGCGAGCTGACCGCGCAGGGCGACGGGCTGCGCTTCCGTTCGGTCGGCGTGAGCGGGACGGCGACTTACACCGTCGGCGGCTTCACTGGCAGCCCAGCCGTCGTGCTCGACGTGACCGATCCGGTCCGCTCGACGCTGTTGACCGGAGTCGAGCAGGGCGGCGGCGCGATTCGGTTCACCGACTCGGGCAACCGGCAGTACATCGCCGCCACCGCCGCTGGGATGCTGACGCCGGAGGTCGGCGTGCGTGTCGAGACGAGCGACCTGCACAGCACGCCGCCGGTCGCGTACGTCCTCGTCGCCCCGACCGCGTTTCTGCCAGCGGCCGAGAAGCTGGCCGCGCACCGGCGCAAGCTCGGGCTGACGGTCCAGGTCGCCCCGCTGGAAGCCATCTACAACGAGTTCTCCGGCGGTCTGCCCGATCCCGCCGCGATCCGCGCCTACATCCGCTACCTGTTCGACGCTCACGGCACCGCCGGTGCGCCCAAGTATCTGGCGCTGTTGGGCGACGGCTCGTACGACAACCGCAACCTGAACAACCACCCCGAGCAGAACCGAATCCCGACCTATCAGGAAGGAACCGACACTGAGGGGGGCGATTATTCCGGCTACCACACCCCGACGTCGTACCCGCCGACGTTCAACCACATCCACGCCTACCCGACCGACGATTACTTCACTTGGGCCGTCGGGACCGACCGGCTGGTCGATTTAGGCGTCGGTCGGATGACCGCCCGGACGCCGGACGGGGCGCTGGCGCTGGTCGATAAGCTGATCCGCTACGAGACGGCTTCCGACCCCGGCGAGTGGCGCAACCTTGCCACACTGGTGGCCGACGACGACTGGCATCCGGGCAGCATCGGCGGCGGCGAATGGACGCACCTCCAGCAGACCGAAGGATTGGCGGCGCAGACCCGGTCGTTCGATGTCGAGCCGCGCAAGATCTATCTGGCCTCGTACCCGACCGTCAACACGACCCAGGGGCGGCGCAAGCCTGCGGCGGCGGCCGATATCATCGAGCAGATCAACCGGGGCACGCTGGTGATGAACTACACCGGCCACGGGCGACAGGATCTGTGGGCAGACGAGCGGGTGCTGACCGAAGCGACGATGACGCAGCTCCGCAACGGGAATCGGCTGGCCTTCTTCATCACCGCCGCCTGCTCGTTCGACTGGTTCGACAACGACGAGGTCTCCAGCGCCGCTGAGGATCTGCTGCTTGCGCCGTCGAGCGGGGCGGTCGGGCTGTTCGGCTCGTCGCGGCTGGTCTATGGCGACCTCAATTCCTCGCTCAACCGGGCCGTGTTCAACCGGCTGTTCGTTCGGGACAGCGACGGGCAACCGCTCCGTCTGGGCGACGTGGGCGCCCAAGCGAAGATTCAGGTCGGCGGCGGCGAGAACACCGAGAAGTTCGTCCTGCTCGGCGATCCAGGGCTGCGGCTGGCCCTGCCGCGACGGCCCATCGTGCCCCAAACGGCGTCGCTGAACGGCCAGTCGCGCTCGCTGCCCGGCGACGGCAGTTCGGCCGCTCCGGTGGTGCTGCCTGCCCTGTCTCGGGTCGAGATCGCCGGTCAGGTCGTCGGCACCGATGGGCAGCCATTCAGCGGCCAGATGGTGTTCACGGTCCACGATGCGACCCAGACGGTGCCCATCCCCGATGGTGACGGCGACCCGTCGCGACGCTCGCCGGTCCCGGCCGTGCAAATAGTCGGCAACGTGCTGCACCGGGGCGAGACACGGGTGACCGACGGGCGGTTCGTTGCGGCGTTCCGCGTCCCGAAAGACATCGCGTACCGCTCGGATCGCGCCCGAATCAGCTTTTACGCGTGGAATGCGACCACCGACGCCGTCGGCTCGACCGATGCGGTGATCTTCAACGGCACCGATTCGACCGTCGCGCTGACCGACCGGCAGGGGCCGAAGGTGCGGCTGTATCTGAACGACCCGAGCTTTACCTCCGGCGGGATCGTCGGCCGCGAGGCGACGCTGTTCGTCCAACTGGACGACTCGAGCGGGATTAACACCTCCACGGCTGCGGTGGGTCATGGTCTCGCGGCCACGCTCGACGGGCTCGAGCCGCTCGACCTGAGCGCGACCTACCGGACCCTGCCCGACACGCTCGGCCTCGGCGAGGCGACCCTCACGCTGCGCAACCTGTCGCCGGGTCGGCACCGGATCGAGATCGAGGCCTACGACACGTTCAACAACCGCTCGCAGGCGGCGCTCGACTTCGAGGTGACTGGTTCGAACGACCTGCTGGCCGCCGAGATCAGGCCGTATCCGAATCCGCTCCGCGACCAGACCCGTTTCGAGGTCGGCCTCAACCTGAGCCGGACGCCGCAGGTCGATGTGGACGTGACGATCTTCACCGTGGCCGGTCGGCTGGTGCGGTCCTTGCGTATGGCCGGCGTCTCGCAGTCGCGTCTGCTCGTTGAGTGGGACGGTCGCGACGAGGTCGGCGACCGGGTGTCCAACGGCACCTATCTGTATCGTGTCACCGCCCGCTCCCCCGACGGATCGCTGAGAAGCGACCGGTTGGGCAAGGCAGTGGTGCTGCGCTGAACCCCCCTCCGGCGCTTGCCGATGCAGGGCGTCTCTCAACCAGAGGAGTGAGCTTCTTCATGCAGAACCCCTTTGCCGCAGGTCGTCAGCAGACGGCCGCGACCCCGCTTCGTCTGGCTGGCCTGCTGGCCGTCGCCGCCGCTGTGGCCGCGCCGACCGCCGCTCACGCCCAGGGCACCAGCGCCGTCCCGTTTATGCGCATCGCCCCCGATGCCCGCTCCGGCGGCATGGGCGAGGTCGGTGGTGCCATCGCCGACAACAGCACCGCGATGTACTGGAACCCGGCCGGACTGGCCTTCCAGCGGGGCACCGACGCGACCATCACCCACTCGCCGTGGCTGCCGCAGTTCGGTCTGTCGGATCTGTACTACGACTACCTCAGCGCCAAGCACCACATCGACGATCTGGGCACTTTCGGCGCGAACATCACCTACTTCAACCTCGGCCAGCAGGTCATCACCAACGAGAGCGGGCAGGAGCAGGGGACGTTCCGCTCGTGGGAACTGGCCGCCGGGTTGGGCTACGGCGCACAGGTCACGCCGACGCTCGGGGTCGGGACGAACCTGAAGTTCATCCTCTCGTCGCTCGCCAGCGGCGTCAAGGTCGGCAACGAGCAGTCCACCGGTGCCGCGACGGCAGTTGCCATCGATCTGGCGACGCTCTGGCGTCCGCGCGATCTGCCGCTGCTCGGCGACCGGCTCTCGCTCGGACTCAACCTCGCCAACATCGGCCCGGCGATCACCTACCGCGACAAGGAGCAGGCCGACCCGCTGCCGCAGACGCTGCGGATCGGCACGGCGGTCAAGTTGGTCGACAGCGAGTTCAACCGGTTGGTGTTGGCCGCCGATTTCCACCGGCTGCTGACGAACAAGAGCGGGACCAAAGAGATCCAGCGACAGGCGGACGATGGATCGACCACAACCGAGACGGTGCCGAGCTACGACCCGTTCGGGAAGGCGATCTTCTCGTCGTTTGGTCAGGCGCAGTTCCTGAAGACGTTCGCCACGTCGGTCGGCACCGAGTACTGGTATGACGATCTGGTGGCGCTCCGGGCTGGTGTGTTCTACGAGCCGGACAATATCTACCTGGTCGGTGGCCGGAAGTTCCTCACCTTCGGCGCCGGGCTGCGCTACTCGTCGTTCGGTGTCGATTTCTCGTACATCAGCGGGCTCGGTCAGGGGTTCAACCCGCTCGACAACACGCTCCGCTTCTCGCTCGTCTTTAACGCCCTCGGCGCCGAAGCGGCCGGTGGCAGCGCGACCAGCGGCTACCGCGACCGGTAAACCCGCCTGATTCCGTCGCATCCCGTGGCGCTCGCAGCCGACCGACCCTCGCTGCGGGCGCCACGCGCCGTCTTGCCGGTTTCGTGACGCTCTGCCCAAGCCCGACCGCATGTTGCCCCGCGCTTTCTCCTGCCGGTCCGCTCGCCGAACCCTCGCCCTGTTGTCGCTGCTCGGGCTCGCACCGCTCGTCGCCGGTCCGCAGGGCGCCGCTGCCCAGTTGGCGCCGCGTCGGGTGGCCGCCGGTCCCGTTGTGCCCGCTCGACCGCTGCGCTTGAGCCACGCGCTCGGCGGTCCGCTCGGTGCGGCGACCGTGACACGACCGGATGGCCCAGCCGTCGGGCTGTTTCGCGTGATCGCGATTCGGGTCGAGTTTCAGCTGGACAACGATCCGACCACGACCGGTCGGGGGACGTTCGATCTCTCGGCCGATCAGCCCGACACGACGATTGGGGCGCCGCCGCACGACACGCGCTATTTCGAGGCGCCGCTCGAGTTTATGCGGCATTATTTCGCGACCGTCAGCGACGGACAGATGACCGTCGAGACGCTGCTGCTGCCGACCGTGTACCGGCTCGACCGGCCGATGGCGGCTTACTCGGCCGAGGCGCAGGCCGACTCGACGACGCTGGATCTGGTCCGCGAGACGTTGGCGAAGGTCAGCGCCGATCCGGCCGCGCCCGATCTGTCGGGCTACGATCCCGAGCGGACCGCCATCGTCCTGTTCCAC
>JBBSVG010000288.1:0-4693 GCA_038233775.1 Bacteroidota bacterium
CGGTGGCCTCGTCACCCGCTCCGACTATCCCGGCGGCAACGGCTCCCGAGGCGCTTTTGTCCGCGAATCCATCCACATCGGCCGACCCTACGGGACGATTGAAACGTCGTACTGGACCACCGAATAAGCACCGCACCGAAGGAGCCACCACCCCAGATGAAGCGCCACCCGAAACGTCGAAACGGCCACATCATCCACGACAACCGTTCAAACGAGCACGGCAAGGCAGCCGCGAAGCTCCGGCAGGAAAAGGTCGGCCGAAAGGCGACCAGCCGGGCGGAACGGGACCCCACAGCGCACGAGTACGCAGCGCACGAGCGGTCCGTTTGAACAAAAAGAATTGCGGCAGGGGGGAGTTTCCAGGCTGACCCCCTGCCGCAACCGCAGCCGACCAAGCAGGTCGGCGCTCTCACACAACCCCATTTTCAGGGAGTCGCGCTCATGCGTGCCACCAACCTCGTGCCCGGCCGGTTCGCCGCCGTGGCGCTGTCCACCCTCGCCCTCGTCGTCGGGCTCGCCGCCTGCTCCGACGATACCACCGGCCCGACCGGTGAGGTGCTCAAACCCATCACACCGTCCACCGGCAGCCCGACCGCCAAGCTCAACGCCACTCGGGCGATTGATCAGGTCAACGCCCTGCACGACTACGCCAAGCGGCTCTCCGGCGTCTCGGGCCGGATGGTCTCGCTCGGCAGCTACACCCAGCAGCAGCCCGGCGTGCTGCTCGGCATCTATCGCCCCGACGGCGTCAAGGTCGATACCGCCTGGGTCTATGGTGGCCTCTACGACCCCAGCGGCTCAGGGGCCAACGGCGTGCTGATCACCGACGATTACTCGACGCCCAACGGTGCGCCGCGCTACACCCGCACGCTGACGGCGTCGGAGATCGACGACCAGGGCGAAGCCACCGGCGCGACGCTCGTCGTCCAGAAGTCGTATGCCAGCCGCGCCGATATGGACTTCGGCGACAACTTCGACGGGGTCGTGCCGCCGGGCCAGAACGAGCTGCAGACCACCATCACGACGGTCGGCGGCAACGCGGCCGGTGAGGTCGTCGGCCGTAGCCAGACCTCGCTTGGCAACGAGTCGTTCCGCTTCACCTCCCCACTCATCACCGAGGACTACCGGACCGGGCTGAAGACGGTCCGCAAGGGCGGGTTTTTCAGCACGGCGGGCTACATCAGCACCATCACCAGCCGACTCGCTGACGCCGTCATCACCCGGAAGCAGCGCGCCATCGGAACCCTCGACGGGCTCATCACCCAAGAGACGCCGCAGGGCATCACGCCGGGTCTCATCAGCTTCCAGACCGGCCAGTACGACCGGTCCATCGTGCGGAAGTTCGTCCCCTACACCGGCACCACCGGTACGGTCGCCATCCCCGGTACCATCGTCGGGCTGGAGAAGGATTTCGAGTAAGCCGCCCGTCTTAAACCGCCCCCCGTCGGGGGGCAGCCGGCGCAAGCCGAGCGGGGACGGTAACGGTCGGTTACCGTGTCGTGGTTACCCGGCCGACTCTGGCGACGCCCCTCCGGCGCTCACGCACCCCCTTATTCCAAACAACAGCAGCCCGAGCCGATCATGCGACCTCTCAAGCACCTTCTCGGGCTGCCGTCCATCTGCGGTCGCGTGACGCTACCGCTTGCCCCGCTCATCGCCTCATTGGTCGGGCTGGCATCGTGTACCCACGAGGTCGGCCCAACCGACGGCGGCGCCCCCGACGTCCTGCCGATCTTCACCGACGCCGAGATTCGCGGCACCGTCGCCTCGAGCATGGAGACGGTCGAACTGCTGCACGCCTCGGCCGAACGGTTGTCCGGCGCCGGGTTCTCGCTCGAATCGGCCCGGTGGGTCGGTCACGCGCTCCGGCTGCCCGACGCGGATCTCACCGGCCCAAACGGGGCACCCGACGGCACCCCCGACCGGCTCACGCTCCGTCCCGACGGGGTGCTGCAGATCATCAGCCCGAGCCGAATCGCGGTCGATACGCTCTTCGTCTATGGCACCTACGACGACAGCCGCACCCAGGGCGATGGCGCCGTTTCGGCCCTCGTCACCGAACGCTACCACACCCCAAGCGGCATCCCGATCTACGACGTCAAATCGACGTTCAGCTACCCGCCCGGCAGCCAGGCGCTGTATGATCTGGTCAACGGTGAACCGACCGACGGCGCTATCGTCGTCGAGACGATCACCTACCCGGCTGGCCCACCGAACGACGTCCGGCAACACGTTCGGCTGCACACCAACGCCCTGACGTGGCAGACGACCCTTGCCTACGGCCGCGCCGACGGCTCCATCGTCGGCGCCACGGTGACCCAACTCGGCCGACAGTCGTTCAAGGTCACCTCCCCGATCATCGTCGCTGACTACCGGCGCGGGACCATCACCACCCGACACGGCGTCCTCGACCCCACCACGCAGAAGAACGCCCTTTCAACCGAGGTTCTGCCCGATCTCAATCTCGACGGTGAGGCCGACGACAGCGAGTTTCTCAGCGAACTGGTCGCCTACGGCGATTATGCCCAGGGTCTCGTCTCCGACCGCCGACCGGTCGGGGCGTCGCTCTACGGTCTCCGCATCAAGCAGCAGGGCCGCACCGACCGGTCGATCAAGCGGACCTACGAAGTCTATACGCCGACGCCATGATCCCCCGACCGCTTTCCGCTTCGGTGGCCGTCGCGGTGGCCCTGTTCGCCGCCGGTGCCGCGACCGCTCACGCACAGACGGCCGCACCGTCGAGCGGCGCGCGTCGGGTCGAGATCATGCAGACGCTGGTCGAGCTGGCCCACGCCAAACAGCACGAGGTCCAGTGGCGACGGTGGGTGCCGACGGTCAGCTTGCACGGGACGGTCAGCTACCACGGGGCGATCCGGGCCTATTACGACCCGTCGAGCGCGACGTTTCCGCTCGGCGACGGCGTCAGCGTGTCGGCGTCGTGGCGACTGAACGATATGCTCGACGGCACCGCCGGTCGCATGGCCCGGCTCGACCTGCACCGGGCCGAACTCGAGGTGGCTGCGCTCCGGCAGCAGCACGACGAGGTCCGCCGACACGCCGCCGCCCGCTTGGGCTACCTGCGCGAACAGATCGATCTCACCGAGCAGGAGGCCCGGCTGCGCGGCCGCGAAACCGAACACGCGCACTTGCAGCATTCGGCCGGGGACGCGACGTTCGAGCAGATCACCGCCGCCGAGTTGGCCGAGATCGCCGTCCGCCGCCGACTCAGCTCGCTGCGCGAACAGGCCCGGATCGCCGAGGTCGGCACCTTCACCGGCGACCTGACGCCCGACGGCATTGCCGACGGTGCGACCGACGATCTCACGGCCACCGACAGCCCGGCCACCGATAACCCGACCACGGGGGACAGGTGATCGCCGATGCCATCCCGGTCATGCGCGGCGTGCCGCTCCGCTTTGCCGATCCGGTCCTGTTGGCTCAGGGACACGCGGACGGGACGGCGGGCTATGTCGTCGCCAGCTACGCCGCCGACCGCGATTCCTCGACCCACACCCACGACGTGTTCGTCGTCAAGGGCACGCCGCACGGCGGGCGCATCGTCGCGGTCTGTCGCTTAACGCCGGATTTCAGGTTCACCGTCGATCTCTCGGTCGCGCTCGACCGGTTCCACCGCACCCGCTCCGGCATGACCGGCACCGACCCGTCAGCCAGCTTGACGACGTTCTCGGCCGAGCCGCCCCGACTGATCGCGTTTCTCCGGTCGATCTACTTCGAGCCGTGCTTGAAGCTGCACACCCATACCGCCGACGGCGACCGGATCGTCACCTCGGCCGACGTGCTCCGGCAGCTTTCGGCCAATGGCTGCACCTCGGGGATGATCGAGGCCAACCGGATCTCAGCCGACGCGCTGGCGACCGAGATTCGCTTGCTCCCATTCACCACGCCGACCGATCTCTCGGCATCGGCCATCGACGGGCTGCTCGACGGGCTCACCGGTCGGGTCATGCTCTACGACGAGCGGAAGAACGCCGATACGATCCGGGCGAAATCGTCCAGCCCGTTCGACGTGCTCGCCCTCTGGCGCGATGTGGACGCCGCCGCCCTCTCGGCCGAGAGCCGCCGGGCATCCCTCGTCGAACCGGTCACCGAAACGGTCGTCATCACCGAGGACACCCAAACGACGACGGCCAAGGGCAAGCAGTCGCGCCGCCGGGTGGTCGCTACCACCACCAGCCGCCCAAGCAAAGCCGTCGGCAACTCGTCGCCCGACGGTGCAGCCGTCGAGAGCGCGGCCGTCGGGCGGTTGATGCGCCAGCTTAACGATGGCTGTACCCTGTTCGACGGCGGCAACCTGTTCGACGCGCTCACCGCTGGCGTGACCAGCGACGACCTCGCCGACGTCATCGAGGCCGAGGCCGAAGTCTGCGATAGCGGACCGCTACCGCTCAGCTCATCGAGCGGCACCGGCCCCACGGCCGAGCCGGTGCTGATGCTGACGGCGTCGTCGGCCGACGACCTGCGGGCGGTCGTCCAGATGTGGCGCGAGGTCGAGACGGCCACCCGTCGCATTTATCCCGTGGACGAGGCTGAGGCCCGATTGTCGGCCGCCATCGAGCAGGTCCGCAAGTCGCGCCCCGAGTGGGCCGGGTTCGTCCCGCAGCGACCAGCCAGCACCGGTGAAGCCCTTGCCGTCATCCACGCCGCCGAGCGGGTCGTTGGCTCGGCGCCGGGC
>JBBSVG010000289.1:0-4691 GCA_038233775.1 Bacteroidota bacterium
GTGCCTGCCGATCGTGCTCGCCAGCGCCGAGGGCCGGGGCGGCTGGCGGCTCGACCTGCTGACCGCGCTCGTCGAGGCGGTGCAGCACCCCCCGCTGGCCCGCCGGGTACTGGCCGGGCTGGAGCCCGACGTAACCGACCGGGTGGTCGAGATCCCCGCGCTCAAAGACCTTCGCTCCGCCGTGGCCGACCGCCTAGCTGGCGACCAGCGCGCCGGCCACGTCCGGCCCGACATCGACCCCGTGAAGGTCGGCAGCGGCGCGGTCACCATCTTCCTGTCACTGCTCATGTCGATCCTGCAGCTTGGCGAGCAGGCCACCGCCGCCTACGCCGGCGACATCCTCGCCGTAGATCAGCATCTTCGGGTTGCGCGCCATCTCCTCGGCCATCGCGTGGTTGATCGCATCGACCAGCACAATCGGCTCGCCCGACGGCGTCGTTGACTCGAACTCCAGTTCAGGCCCGTCCTCGGCGCAGACATGAAGCAACGCCGTGTCGGCCTCGGGGAACGGTTGGGCGTCGGCCCAGAGCGCCACGCGGTCCACCTCTTCCTTGACCTCGGCTTCGAGCTGATTCGCCGACTCGTCGCTCAGATGACCGGCCTTGACGAGCGCGGCCCGGACCTTCGGCAGCGGATCGCGCTCGCGGTCGGAGGCCAGGTCGTCGTCGGAGCGGTACTTCTTGTGGTTGTCGCTCGACGAGTGCGGCAGCAGCCGAACGACGTGCGGAACGAGCAGAACCGGCCCGTTCCCGGCGCGGATGTGGGCGACGGCCTGTTGCGCGGTGCGGAGCGTAGCGAGGAAATCCGTCCCGTCGCACTCGAACCGCGTCATGTTGACGTACGAAGCGCCGAGATCATAAATCGACCCGGCCGTCTGGGCCGAGAGCGGGACGCTGATGGCGAATTTGTTGTCCTGAATGACGAACAGCACCGGCAGCTTCTCGCGGCTGGCCCAGTTCATCGCCTCATGGAACTCGCCCTGCGACGTCGTCCCCTCGCCGGACGAGACATAAACAACCTGATCGGTCCCCTCCCGCTTCGCCCCCATCGCGCAGCCGACGGCCTGTAAATACTGCGTCCCGGTCGGGCTCGACTGGCTGACGATGTTCAGCTCGCGCTTGCCGTAGTGCTGCGGCATCTGCCGGCCGCCGGAGTTCGGGTCGGCCGCTTTGGCGAGAAAGCAGAGCAGGATTTCTTCGGTCGTCATCCCGAGGCCGAGGCAAAGCGCCTGGTCACGGTAGTACGGATAGAACCAGTCGTGACCCGGCTTCAGCGCGGTCGAAAGGGCCAACTGTGCGGCCTCGTGTCCTTCGGCGCCGATGTGGAAAAACGACTTGCCCTGCTTCAGCATGATCAGCATCTTCTCGTCCAGCCGACGAGACAGCAGCATCTTGCGATAAATGGCAACCAGTTCGTCGCCCGAGAGATCGTCACCGTGGGTCGAGGAACGGTCGGTGGACCGGTTCCCCTCGGCGTCGCGGACGTCGGAGGCGGCTTGCAGGTTGGCCGGGATATGGTTATCGCCGTCGCCCTGCGGGTCGGTTTTGTGCGGACCGGGCTGATCGGCGGTCAGGTCGTGACCGTTCTGCGGCTCGGTGGCCGTGTCGGAAGTCGCTGCGGTGAGAGTGGGCATGGGGCGAGTCTCGCTTGAGTCAGCGGAGAGGGAAGGCGCGGGGCCGGCGGTCGTCGGGGATCGCCCTAAGACGCCGGTGGCGCGGGAAACGCATCCGCCAACGCTTGTGGCGCGGCGGGGCGAATGGGATGACCGAAGATCTCGGCCAGATGCGGCAAGAGCCGGGCCTCGGCCTCATCGAGCGTGACCGACCGGCCGAGTTCTCGGGCGAGCGAGGTCACGCCCGCGTCCGAGATGCCGCACGGGACGATGGCGGCAAAATCGGCCAACTCCGGCTCGACGTTCAGCGCGAACCCGTGCATCGTCACCCAGCGGCTCAGTTTGACACCGATGGCGGCGAACTTCGCTTCCGCGAACGGTCCACCGGCGCGGGTTCGGGTCCAGACGCCCGTGCGGCCTTTGATGCGGTACGCTTCGATCCCGAGGTCGGTCGCCAGCCGGATGATCGCTTCTTCGAGCCCTCGAAGATACCACCCGAGATCGGGCCGACCGCTCAACCGGGCCGGACCGAACCGGTTCAGATCGAGAATCGGGTAGCCGACCAACTGACCCGGCCCGTGGTACGTCACGTCACCGCCGCGCTCGACCTCGAACCGCTCGGCGCCGGTCGGCAGGCAGAGCAGGTTGGCCGGATCGGCGCCGCGACCGAGCGTATAGACGGGCGGGTGCTCGACGGTCAGCAGCACGTCGGGCAGCGCTTCGCCGGTCCGAACCGCCGCGACCTTGCGGTCAAAAATCCGCCGCTGCAACGCCCACGCCTCGCCGTACGCCATCCGGCCGAGCCGAACGTGCGCGACTGGCGACGCCTCAATGGCCGCGTCAGGCGCGGAAAAGGCCGTCGCTCGGGGCGAGGACAGCAGCGGTGACGGCGGGACGATCATCGAACCAGTTCTCCTGGTGAACACTGCGCTCGCGGAACGTCTGGGCCGATTCTTCCCGAACGAACCGGGCCAACCGGCCGACAAACGCGCCGCGACGGCCGGGCGGAATCCGCTTGACGGCGACCTCGCGCCCGTCGGTCATCCTGAGCAGCAACAACTGGCCGGTGTGGTCGCACAACTGCCACCGCTCGATGAGCAGCCCGGCGCGCCACTCGGTCGGCACCCACGCGAACGCCTCGACCTCGGGCCACGTCGCCCGCACCTCGCGCACCAGCCCATCGACCAGCCGGAACCCGTGGTCGCCGGACATCCCGCACGAGTTCCGCAGCCGCCAGACGCCGGTCAGCATCGCCAGTCCACCGCCAGCCAAGTACGCCAGCGCGCGACCGTAATCCGGCTGAAACGCATACGGCGGCGGGAACATCGTGTGCAGCCCGCGCAGCGCCAACCAGCCGCCCCAGCCGAGTTGCCACAGGCCGAACCCGAGCAAGCCCCGGCTCCACCACGTCGCCGCGCCAGCCTCGCGCCACGCCCGCCGGTCGCTGGCCGCGAGCCGAAGTCCGACCACTGCGCCCAGCAGAACCAACCCAAGTACCCAATCGCCCATCTGTCAGATCCTTTTACTGATGACCCAACCACCGCCGCACTTGCTCAAACCCCTTTTCCTGTCACCCTGAACGCACGCCAAACTCGCCGGATCAGCGTCGGTGGCTCCGTTCATGGATTTGACAAGCTCACCACGAACGGAGATTCATTGCGGCGGTGGGTCCGTTTATGGATTCGACAAGCTCACCACGAACGGAGATCGGCGCTGAAGGACGACAACAACGCCGCACCGCCGTTTCATCAATCCGCGATCATCAATCTGAAATCGCCGTTCCATCGCTCCTCGCTCATCATTCATCACTTCTTCAGATGTGAATCGCCTCACCATACGCCTGACCGGCGGCTTCCATGATCGCTTCCGAGAGCGTCGGGTGCGGGTGCATCGTCTTCAAGATCTCCTCGTGCGTCGCTTCGAGCGAGCGGGCGATGCCGAGTTCCATCAGCATCTCGGTCGCTTCCGCGCCGACGATGTGGGCGCCGAGCAGTTCGCCGTACTGTTCGTCGAAGATCAGTTTGACCATCCCTTCCGTCTCGCCGATGGCCCGCGCCTTTCCGGAGGCCGAGAACGGGAAGCGGCCGATCTTCAGCGTGTAGCCCGCCGCGATGGCCTTTTCCTCGGTCAGCCCAACCGACGCGACCTGCGGCTGGGCGTAGGTGCAGCTTGGGACGTTGTCGTAGTTGACCGGCGTCGGGTTCAGCCCGGCGAGCGTCTCGACGCAGCAGATCCCCTCGCTCGACGCGACGTGGGCCAACAGCGGGGCGCCAATCACATCCCCAATCGCGTACACGCCGGGGACGTTCGTCTTGTAGCTCGGCTTGGCGGTTTTGATGTAGCCGTGGTCGAGTTCGACGCCGATCTTGTCGAGGCCCATCCCGTCGGTGTTCGGGACGACGCCGACGGCCGAAAGGACACGGTCCACTTCCATCGTCTTGACCCCGCTCGGCGTCTCGATCTCGACCTTGACGGTTCCGGCAGCGGTCGGCTTGGCGGATAGAACCTTGCTCTTGAGCAGAATCTCGACGCCGCCTTTCGTCAAACTCTTGTGCAGATGTTCCGTCACCTCGACATCCTCGAACGGCAGGACGTGATCGGTTAGCTCGACGAGGGTGATTTTGGTCCCGAAGCTCGACAGGTAGTAGCCGAACTCGACCCCGATGGCCCCGGCGCCGACGATGACCATCGACTTGGGTTGCTCGGGCAGCGCGATGGCTTCCTTCGCCGTCAGGATGTATTTCCCATCGACCGGAACCGACGGCAGCGAGCGCGGCCGGGCGCCCGTCGCGATGATGATGTGTCGGCCGGTGACTTTGCGAGCGGCGGACCCATCAGCCGGTGTGAGCGCGAGCGTGTTGGCGCTCTCGAACGTCCCGGCGGCCTTCTGATAGTGGACGCCGTACTTCTTGAGCAGGAACTCGATCCCCTTCACGGTCCGAACGACGACGCCCTGCGACCGCTTGACGACCTTGCCGAAGTCGAACCGAAGGTTGTCGGCCGAGATGCCCCACTCCTCGCGCTTCTTGAACAGGTTGAAGATCTCGGCGTTCTTCAAGAGCGCCTTCGACGGGATGCA
>JBBSVG010000290.1:0-4684 GCA_038233775.1 Bacteroidota bacterium
CATCAACATGGGCGACTTCCATTACATGGACACCAATTCGACCAACCCTGCAATTTACCGCGCCAACTTCGCAACCGTTTTCGCCAACGCCTCGCAGGCTGCGCTGTATCGCAACGTCCCTACCGCCTACGTTTGGGACGACCACGACTATTGTGGCAATGACAGCGACCGGACCTCGGTGGGGCGGAATACCGTGCGACAGGTTTACCGCGAGTGGGTGCCACACTACCCGCTGGTATCCGGCCAGGGCACGATCAATCAGAGTTTTAAGATGGGCCGGGTGCGTGTCATCATGACCGACTTGCGCAGCGAGGCGGACCCCCAATCGACGCCCGACACTGCGACAAAGACCAAACTTGGCATTGCCCAAAAGGCTTGGTTCAAGCAACAGCTTCTCGCCGCGCGCGACGAGGAGGCACCGCTGATTCTGTGGGTGTGCAGCGCCCCTTGGATCGGCAGCGCCAGTAATACCACGGATACTTGGCAAAACAACACCACCGAGCGCCGCGAGATCGCCGACTTTATCAAAGCAAATGCGATCAAAAACGTAACCCTCCTCTCCGGCGACATGCACGCGCTCGCTTACGATGATGGTAAGAACAGCGACTACGCCACCGGCGGCGGTGCACCTGTCAAGGTGTTCCACGCGGCCGCGCTTGGACGCAACAGTGCTACGATCAAAGGCGGACCCTACTCGAGCGGCGCACCGGTCCAAAATCCCGACAACGGGATTCTTGGCCAATATGGTTTGCTTGATATCACCGACCTCGGCGGATCCTCGACTCTTGGCGTCACCTTTACCGGCTGGAGGGCACCCGAGACGACTCCGCGCCTCAGGTACACGTTCAATACCGTTGCGGTGCAGCCCCGCGTTCCACTCCAGCCGGTGGCCACGGCGGGGCCGGAAGGTATCACCGTGACTTGGCAGGACGATTCGACGGTCGAGAGCGGGAAACCGGGGATCTCGCCGTACGGGATCGTCGTCTCGACGTCGATCTCACGGGCCAGCGCGCCCAAGCCGGTGCCGAGTACCACGCCGACGGTTGGCTCGACCGAGGTGCGGGCGCGAATCGCCTCAACGGCGGCGGTCATCTGTGCCCGAAGCGGGCTCTGTTGGGTCATCAGCAAAGGGAAAAAAGGTCAGCCCAGCCGCTGCCGCGACCGGGTGAGATCGCCCTCGGGCGACATTTCGGTGCCCAAGGCCGACAGGTCGATGGGCGGTGCGCCCGCCTGACCGGCGCCTTTGCGCTCGGCCAGCACCATGCCCTCGAGCCGCTGCATCCGTCGGGTCAGCTCGAGGTTGTCGTCGGAGAGCGCGGTTACGACCTGCCGGAGTTGATCCAGTTCGGCCAGATCGACAGCCGAGCGGTTGTTGCCGTCGGAGACGAACGGTCGGGCGCCGCCGGTGCCGTAACGAAGCCGCTCGCGCTCGCGGAGAAACTCGATCATCGGTCGCAGCCCGAAGATCGCGAAGAAAACGATGAGGACGATAAAGATGCCAGTCATGGTCGACGCTCCGGTAGGGTGACGGTCAGCTTCGAGTGCCGAACAGCGCGCTGCCGATGCGAACCATCGTCGCGCCTTCCTCGATGGCGATCTCGAAGTCGCCTGTCATACCCATCGACAGCTCGGAAAGTTGCCGACCGGCGTCGCGACCGGCGTTCAACTCGTCGCGCAGCGTCCGCAGCCGACGAAACTCGGGTCGGGCTTGCTCGTCGTCGTCGGCAGCGGCGGCGATGGTCATCAACCCGAGCGGCCGGACGTGAGGCAGCGCGTCGATCTCCGCCAGCAACGCCGCCGCTTCGTCGGGCCGGACGCCGCCCTTGCTCGCCTCGTCGCTGGTGTTGATCTGGATCAGAATCGACACTTCGTCGCGACCAAACCGGGCCGCTTGCCGGTCGATCTCACGGGCCAGCTCAACCGAATCGACCGAGTGGATCAGCGCGACACGCTCAACGATGTACTTGACCTTGTTCCGCTGCAACGAGCCGATCTGGTGCCAGCCGATGGCCGGGTCGTCGAGGATCGACCACTTCTCGGTCATCTCCTGAACCCGGTTTTCGCCGAACGCGGTCAGTCCAGCGGCGAGCGCTTCCCGCATCGTCTCGACCGGCTGCGTCTTCGTCACGGCGATCAGGCGCGGCGGCGGGAGCGCGGCGAGGTCGGCCGGTCGCCGGGCCGTCGCAGCGGCCATCCGGCGGCGAATCTCGGTCAGCTTGTCGGAGAAATCCGTGGCGTGCTCGCTCTGGATGGGTGAGGCCGCGCGACGAAAACGGGCGCCCGTGGTCGGGCCAATAAGACCGCAAATATAGCCGTCCCGACCGGGCAAACCAAGTCGGCCCAAGCCGGACCGGTCGCGGCGGCGGCAACAAAAACCCCCGGTGCCGGGGTGTCGGCAGCGGGGGCGTGGCTCGGCGGGTGGCGCCGGTCGGCGTTAGAACGGCAGATCGTCGGCCGTGTCGTCGAGCGGCGACGAGGCGCGCTCGGGGGCCGCCTTGCGGGCGCCGCTGTCGAACCGACCGGATGGCTCAGCGGCTCGGGCCGGGGCTGGCCGGGCTGCCTGCTGACGCGGTGCGGCGAACTCGTCGTCCGACCCGCTCCGGCTCGACTGATCCATCCCGCTGTCCGAGTCGCGCCGACCGCCGAGCAGCGTCAGCTCGTTGACGACGATCTCGGTGATGTACTTTTTCTGTCCTTCCTTGTCGTCATACGAGCGGGTCTGCAAGCGACCCTCGACGTACACCTTCTCGCCCTTCTTCAGGTACTGCCCGGCGATCTCGGCGGTCCGCGACCAGCAGACGATGTTGTGCCACTCGGTCCGGTCGACGAGCGTGCCTTCCTTGTCCTTGTACTTGTCCGAGGTGGCGAGGGTGAAGTTGGCGACGGCGGTCCCGTTGCCGGTGTAGCGAAGCTCAGGGTCCTTGCCGAGGTTGCCCAGCAGGATGACCTTGTTGACGGAGCTGGCCATGGTGATGCTCTCCTGTTTAGGAGGTGGTGGACGGGGCTGTGCTCGGCTGTGTGACGTGAGCGATTCAACCGAAACCGTCGTCCGTTGATGCTGAACAGAACTGCAACTCAAAGGCCAAACTCGAAAGCGGTAAAGGGCGACTTTTCGCGGGCCTACCGACCGGACCATGCCGAAAAATCACCGGAAATCCGTCGCTTTCGCGGCTGACCGGGAACAAGCGGGAAGAAGCGGACAGCTATCAGCCGTCAGCTATCAGCTCACGGCGGGAAACGGCAATAGCGAACAGAAGCGGTCGGCGGTGGTGGCTCCGTTGTGGATTCAGGCGCGGGCGACGCCCAGCGCCCCAGGCTCACCACGAACGGAGGGCGGGCGGCCAATTCACACGATGTTCAAGAACGGCAACGACGAGCTGCGACCAGATTCGCAAGAGCGCCGCGCCGCCTTTCCATCGCTCATCGCTCCTCGTTCATCGCTCTCTTCCGGCCGGTTCATCAATCTGCCATCAGCAATCCGCAATTCTCTTCCATCGCTTCTTCCAAACGTAAACGGTCCCGACCTGGACGAGATCGGGACCGCTCGGGTGCAGCGACCGGCAGATGAGGATCAGCTGTTCATCATCTTCAGAAACTCGCGGTTCTGCTTGGTGCCGCGCATCTTGTTGAGCAGGAAGTCCATTGCCTCGACGGGGTTCATGTCGGCGAGCAGCTTGCGCAGAATCCAGACGCGGGCCAGCGTGTCGTCGCCGAGCAGCAGTTCTTCCTTGCGGGTGCCGCTTTTCAGCAGGTCGATGGCCGGGAAGATGCGCTTGTCGGACAGCTTCCGGTCGAGCGCGATCTCCATGTTGCCGGTGCCCTTGAACTCCTCGAAGATGACCTCATCCATCCGGCTGCCGGTATCGACGAGCGCCGTCGCGATGATCGTCAGCGAGCCGCCTTCCTCGACGTTGCGGGCCGCGCCGAAGAACCGCTTCGGCCGGTGCAGCGCGTTGGCATCGACGCCGCCGGAGAGGATTTTTCCGGAGTGCGGGACGACCGTGTTGTGCGCCCGAGCCAACCTCGTGATCGAGTCGAGCAGAATCACGACATCCTTGCCCGCTTCGACCAACCGGCGCGCTTTCTCGAGCACCATGTCGCTGACCGCAACGTGACGCTCCGGCGGCTCGTCGAAGGTCGAGCTGACGACCTCGGCATCGACGGTCCGCTCCATGTCGGTCACTTCCTCGGGCCGCTCGTCGATGAGCAACACGATCAGCGTGACTTCCGGGTGGTTGCGGGTGATTCCGTTGGCGATCTGCTGCATCAGCACCGTTTTGCCGGTTTTCGGCGGGGCGACGATCAACGCGCGCTGGCCTTTGCCGACCGGGGCGAACAGGTCGAGGATGCGGACGGAGTAGTCGCCGGGCGCGCCTTCGAGCTTCAACTGCTCTTGGGGGTAGAGCGGCGTCAGGTTGTCGAACAGCACCCGGTCGCGGTTGACCTCCGGATCGTTGCCGTTGACTTTTTCGACGCGCAACAGGGCGAAGAACCGCTCGCCTTCTTTCGGCGGCCGGACCTGACCGCTGATCGTGTCGCCGGTCCGCAGGTTGAACCGCTTGATCTGCGACGGCGAGACGTAGATATCGTCGGGCGACGGCAGGTAGTTGTAGTCCGGCGAGCGGAGGAACCCGTACCCGTCGGGCAGCGACTCGAGCACGCCCTCGTTGAAGATCAGCCCGTC
>JBBSVG010000291.1:0-4682 GCA_038233775.1 Bacteroidota bacterium
CGAGGGCGTCCGGCCGAAGGTTGCGTTTGTCGGCGACGGGAATAACATGGTTCACTCGTGGCTCGAGCTGGCGACGTTGGTGCCGCTCGATTTCGTCCTCGCCGCGCCGCGAGGCTACGAACCCGATCCCGCCATTCTCCGCGCAGCCCAACTGGCTGGCGTGTCGAAAATCGAGGTGACGACCGACGTCGTCGCGGCGGCGAGCGGGGCCGATGTGCTCTACACCGACGTCTGGACGAGCATGGGCCAGGAAGAGGAGCAGGCCGAGCGGCTGGCCGATTTCGCCGGTTATCAGATCAACGCCGAGCTGCTCCGACTCGCCAAACCCGACGCGCTCGTCATGCACTGCCTGCCCGCCCATCGCGGCGAGGAGATCACCGACGAAGTGCTCGAAGGCCCGCAATCGGTCGTGTTCGATGAGGCTGAGAACCGCCTACACGTCCAGAAAGCCGTCCTCGCGACGTTGCTTGGAAGCTGACAGCTATCAGCTATCAGCCGTCAGCTCACGGCAAGAAACAGCAACGGCGAACGGCAACGGAAGCTGTCAGCGATCAGCTATCAGCCGTCAGCTCACGGCAAGAGCACGGCGGCGGTCGGCGGTGGTGGCTCCGTTCATGGATTCGACAAGCTCACCACGAACGGAGAGCGGTCGGTCGATTTGTACCGATGACTTCGGCGTGAGACCCTTCACTTCGTTCAGGGTGACAGATAACGGTAAGTGACCGGCAACGGCGACCGGCAGCAACGCCGAGCCGCCTTTCCATCGCTCCTCGCTCATCGTTCATCGCTCTCTTCAGATTCATCAATCCGCGATCATCAATCCGACATCGCCGTTCCATCGCGCTCCCCCATGACCCTCTCGAAGCAGCAGCGGCACTTTGTCATCAAGGAGCTGATCCAGAGTCGGTCGATTGGGTCGCAGGAGGAGTTGGCGCATGTGCTGGTCGATGAGCATCGGGTTCATGTGGCTCAGGCGACGCTGTCGCGCGATCTGTCGGAACTCGGGATCGTGAAAGCGCCGACGGAGGACGGGTTCCGCTACGTCTTGCAGGAGGTCGCTCTTGCGCCGCTGATGAAGCAGTTGCTGCGGATCGAGATCACCGGCATCTCGTCCAACGAGAGCACCGTCGTCGTCCGCACGCTGCGTGGTCGGGCGCCGGGCGTGAGCGAGTATCTCGACCGGTTGGGCAACCCCGACATCCTCGGCTCGCTCGCTGGCGACGACACGGTGCTGTTCATCCCGTCGTCGCACACCCGGATCGAGGCCATCGTCGCGTGGCTGCGGCAGCAGATCATGGGCGAAACGCTCGGCTGATTTTTTTGCTGTTTTCTCTTTACCTGATTTCCTGAATCCACATGGCAAAGCCGAAAATCGTCGTCGCGTACTCGGGCGGACTGGACACCAGCGTCATGGTTCGCTGGCTGATTGAGCACTACGACGCCGAGATCATCACGTTTACCGGCAACCTCGGGCAGCAGAAAGAGCTGATCGGCGTCGAGGAAAAGGCCATCGCCACCGGCGCGTCGAAGGCGATCATCGAGGATCTGACCGAGGATTTCGTCGTCAACTTCTGTTTCCCGGCGCTGCGGGCGGGCGCGCTCTACGAAGGCGTGTACCCAATGGCGACCTCGCTCGGGCGCCCGGTGCTGGCGAAGCGGTTGGCCGAGATCGCGATTCGCGAAGGCGCGACCTACGCCGCCCACGGTTGCACCGGCAAGGGCAACGATCAGGTCCGGTTCGAGACGACGGTCGGCGCGCTGGCGCCCGGCGTCGTCTCGCTGGCGCCGCTGCGGGCGTGGGAGTTCAAGAGCCGCGAAGAAGAGATCGAGTACGCCAAGCTGCACAACATTCCGGTCAAGGCGAGCAAGGAAAACCCGTACTCCATCGATGAAAACATCTGGGGCACGTCCATCGAGTGCGGGATTCTGGAAGACCCGTGGGCCGCGCCGCCGGAGGACGCTTACACCCGCACATCGAGCGTCGCCGACGCGCCCGACGAGCCGACGACCATCGAACTCCGCTTCGAGGCCGGTCTGCCGGTGTCGCTCGACGGCGAGACGCTGGCGCCGGTTGAGCTGGTCGCGAAGCTGAACGAGTTGGGCGGAATGCACGGCGTCGGGCGACTCGATCTGGTCGAGAATCGGCTGGTCGGGATCAAGAGCCGCGAGATCTACGAGGCGCCCGGCGCGACGATTCTGCATCTGGCGCACAAGGAACTCGAGCGGATCACGCTCGACAAGCCCGTCATGGACCTGTCCGCTCACCTCTCGCAGCAGTACGCGAATCTGGTTTACAACGGGCTCTGGTTCTCGCCGCTGAAGGCCGGACTCGACGCCTTCTTCGCCAAGACGCAGCGCGTCGTGACCGGCGAGGTCCGCATCCAACTGTTCAAGGGCCAAGCGACAGCGCTCGGGCGCAAGGCCGACCACTCGCTCTACGACGAGTCGCTGGCGACCTACACCGCCGCCGATCAGTTCGACCACACCGCCGCAGAGGGCTTTATTAAAATCTTCAGCCTGCCGCTGAAGACCGTCCACCGCGTCCAGGGCAACCCGCTGGCGGATTAATTCAGCTTCACCATCCGGCGCTTTCTGCTGTCTGTCACCCTGAACGAAGTGAAGGGTCTCACGCCGAGATCAACAGAATGTTGGGCGGGCGTCTGCGTGAGATCCTTCGCGGTGCTCAGGATGACAGAAGCGCAACCTGCGGCAGTTCCGCCGCTCAGGATGACAAATCGGGGCCGCTTGATCAGCGACGGGATCAATCCAGCGTCAGCAGCAGCAGGTGCGAGCGCAGCGGCGGGACGAGTCGCGCGGCCAGCGTCGGGATCGCCGGGCTGAACCGGGCCAGTTCGGCGACTGGATGGAATGCGCCGAGCAGTCCGCCGACGACCGCAGTCGGCCGGAACAGGTCGCGCACGGTTGACATCGACAGCGCCCGCAGGTCGGGCCAGCCGGGTTTGCCGATGCGATTGGTGAACCCGGCGTGCGGCCTGATATCGTACCAGACGACGGCGCCACCGGGTCGGAGCACGCGGCGCATCTCGGCCGCGACGGTCGGCCAAATCTCCGGCGGCATGGCCGAGAAGGCGACGAACTGCGTCACCAGATCGAACGAGCGGTCGGAAAACGGCAGCCGTGAGGCGTCGCCTTCGACCAACTCAAGCTGCGGGTGACGCAACCGGCCGCGCTCGATCCGGCCCGGCGTCAGGTCGATCCCGTGCAACCGGTCGGGCCGGGCGCCGAGCGCGACCCAGCGGTTGAGCTGGTCGCCTTCGCCGCAGCCGATGTCCAGAATATCCGCGCCCGGCAGCCGCTCGACCCAACCGTGCGCCCGGAGCAGCCGGTACAAATGCCGCTCGCGGTCGTGCTGAAACCACATCGCGAGCGGCGCGGTCGGGTGCCAGCGGGAGCGGGCCGCTTCGCCCCACGACTCGTAATTCGCCCGAACCTCGTCGCTCGACACGCTATTCGCCCTTTTTGCCATGTCCACCAACTCCCTCTGGGCCGGTCGGTTCACCGAACCCATCGACGACCTGACGCTGCGCTTCACCTCGTCGGTCGCCGAGGATGGGCAGCTCTACCGGGAAGATATCGCCGGTTCGCTCGCCCACGCCGCGATGCTCGTCCGGCAACAGATTCTGACGACCGAGGAAGGCGAGCAGATCGCCGCCGGGTTGAACGCAATTCTCGGCGAGATCGAGTCGGGCGCGTGGACGCCGTCGTGGCGCGACGAGGACATCCACATGGCGATTGAGAGCCGCCTGACGGCCCAGATCGGCCCGACCGGCGGCAAGCTGCACACGGCCCGCTCGCGGAACGATCAGGTCGCGCTTGACGAGCGGCTCTGGCTCCGCCGCGCCGTCGGTGACATTCGGGCCGCGCTGGCCGAGTTGCAATCGGCGCTGGTGGACCGAGCCGAGGCGTACCGCGACCTCGTCCTGCCGGGCTACACGCACCTGCAACGGGCGCAGCCGGTCTTGCTCGGCCACCACCTGCTCGCCTACGTCGAGATGCTGTCGCGGGACGATGGCCGGTTCGCGGATGGCGAGCGGCGGAACAATCGCTCGCCGCTCGGCGCCGCCGCGCTGGCCGGGACGCCGTTTCCCATCGACCGCGCCCACGTCGCCGACGCGCTCGGCTTCGATGGGATCGTCGAGAACTCGATGGACGCCGTCAGCGACCGCGACGGGCTGCTGGAGTTCCTCTCGGCTGCGGCGATCAGCATGATGCACCTCAGCCGGATGTGCGAGGAACTCGTCCTCTGGAGCACGACGGAGTTCAACTTCGTCCGCTTGCCCGACGCGTTCACGACCGGCTCGTCGATCATGCCGCAGAAGAAGAATCCCGACGTGGCCGAGCTGATTCGCGGCAAGGTCGGTCGCGTTTACGGCTCGCTGATCGGGCTGCTGACGACGATGAAGGGGCTGCCGCTGGCCTACAACCGCGACATGCAGGAGGACAAAGGTCCGGCGCTCGACGCCGCCCGGACGCTGACCGACTCGCTCCGCATTCTCGCCGCGATGTGGCGCCGAACCGAGTTCAACCGCGACCGCTTCACGACCGCCGACATGGGCGCCGGGTACTTGACCGCGACCGAGATCGCCGATTATCTGGTCCGACGCGGCCTGCCGTTCCGCGACGCGCACCATGTGACGGGCCGCGCCGTCGCCCTCGCCCAG
>JBBSVG010000292.1:0-4671 GCA_038233775.1 Bacteroidota bacterium
GACCGTGTGGGCAATGCCCGCACGTTTGGGGGTATCGGATCGGCTGCGATGTTTTGCTCTATTGATCGGTTGCTCGGGTGCTATATGGCTGACAATCTTGCTAGTGTTTTATATCCTATAATCTTGGACGGTCGTCGGCCCATGTCTGATGCGGACGATCTCGGCTAAGGCGGAGAACTTCATGAAGACGCTGAAATACGAGGAGGTGTTGCTCAACGACTACGCAAGCATGGAGGAGGCCAGAGCGTCGATTGGTCACTTCCTCGACCGCATCTACAACGAGCAACGACTGCACTCGGCCCTCGGCTACGCCCCGCAGGTAGAGTTCGAGGCATCGCTGCTGAACCCGTGCACTACACCTTAGCTTCGTGTCTCATTCTCGGGGTGCACTCCCCCTGATCTGCGGTCCGCAGTCGCCGTTTCATCGTTCCTCGCTCCTCGTTCATCGCTCTCCTCCGCACCGTGCTGAAGCAACTGACGGTTCTCCTTCTCCTTTGTGGTTGCGCGGGCAAGCCGGTGGCGACGGAGATTGTGGTCAGCGCAGCGAGTTCGATGACGGAAGCGATGCAGGGCGTTGCGGCAGCGTTCGAGGTGACGCATCCGGGCGTGGCGGTGCGGCTGAACCTCAGCGGATCGAACGTGCTCGCGCGACAGATCGCCCTCGGCGCACCGGTCGATGTGTTCGCCAGCGCGGGCGCGGGTCCGATGGACAGTTTAGAGACGGCCGATCTGCTCGCGCCTGAAACCCGACAGATCTTCGCCGCCAATCGGCTGGTGCTGATCGTGCCGCCGAGCAACCCGAGCGGCCTGTCCGGCTGGACTGATCTGGCCGGACCGAAGGTGCGACGCTTGGCCGTCGGTGCGGTCGGCGTGCCGGTGCGAACGTATGCGGAAGCGGCACTTCGACAAGCCGGGCTGTGGGACCGGATCGAATCGCGGCTGATTCCCAGTGAGAATGTGCGGCAGGTGCTGACGGTGGTCGCCTCGGGCGAGGTCGATGCCGGGATCGTGTACGCGACCGACGCGCAATTGGCCCACGTTGCGGTGCTCGACACGGTCGCGGAGGCCTTGCACCCGCCGATCCGCTACCCGGTCGCCGTGCTCGCCGCCGCGCCGCATCCCGAGTTGGCCCGCGCGTTCGTCGAAGTGTTGCTCAGCCCCGCCGGCCGCGACACGCTTCGCCGCCACGGGTTTTCCGTCCCGAATTGACGCCGATCACGCCGCGCGGTCGCCGCTGAGGACGCCGCCGAACTGATCTTTCCGCGCCTCGCGCCAGACCGCTTCGAGCACCTTCAAACTCGCGTGTCGCGGTTCCGTCACCTGCAAAACCGCCATCAGCGCCGGGTTGACGCCGTTCGCCAGCCCCAACAGATCGCCGACGAGCGGAACGAGCGCCAGATACAGGATGCTCGACCGGGTCATCGGCACCGCCCGCATATGATCGAGCACCGACGGGTGCAGCTCCCGCAGGAGGAACGTAACGGCTTCGTCGAGCGTGGGGGCAGGCGTCATGGATCGATCAGGGAAAGCGACGATGCGATGGATGTTGGTCCGCTAAAATAAGCGCTTTGCGCCGAAGATCAACCCGGCATCTGCGGATCGGCTGGCGTCACCTCAATGGGCGACCCGCTCAAGTAGCAGCTCGGCATACGCTTCCGGGGTCATCATGTCGCGCTCTTCATGGTTTCAGGATTCATGGCTTGGGGGTGGCTGATTCGGTCGGGTCGCGGTAGGCGAGCAGACGGAGCGCATTGAGCACCACAAGCAGGGTCGAGCCTTCGTGCAGGACGACCGCGATCCCGATGCCGGCGAAGCCGAACAGGGTGGCCGGGATCAGAAACGCGACCATCCCGAGCGAGGCGACGAGGTTCTGCTGGATGATCCGGCGACTGGCCCGGCTCAGCCCAACGGCGAACGGCAGCTTGCCCAGATCGTCGCCCATCAGCGCCACGTCGGCCGTCTCGAGCGCCACGTCGCTGCCGCCTGCACCCATCGCCACCCCAACCGTCGCGTTCGCCATCGCCGGGGCATCGTTGACCCCGTCGCCGATCATCGCCACCCCGGTTCCCGAGCGACCGTTCTTGCCCTTCGCGTCCGCCAGTTCCTTGATGAACCGGACCTTATCCTCCGGCAACAGATCGCCCTTCGCCTCATCGATGCCGACCGACCGGGCCACCGCATCGGCCACCTGCTGGTTGTCGCCGCTGAGCATGAGGGTGCGGGTGATCCCAAGCTGGTGCAGCTGCGCGATCACCGCGCGCGCGCTTGCCCGAGGCGTGTCCATCACGCCCAGCACGCCGAGATACCGTTCTCCCTGTCGAACGATCATCGTCGTCCGCCCTTCGGACTGCAACCGATCCAGCTCCGCCTGAACGGCCGCCGGCAGGGCGGGGCCGCCGACCTGCCCGAACAGCGCCGCTTTACCGATGTGGACCGGCTGACCATCGACCGTGCTCTTGACGCCGTGGCCGATGATGCCCTCGACGGCGCTCGCCTCGGGAAGTTGGGCCTCCGTTCCGAGGATATCGAGCCCGCCGTTGACGATGGCAGCCGCCAGCGGATGGTCGCTCTGCTTCTCGACCGCCACGGCCACCCGGAGCAGCTCTTCTCGAGTGGCGCCCTCGGCCGCGACCACGTCGGTCAGCGTCGGCCGCCCCTCGGTCAGCGTGCCGGTTTTGTCGAAGGCGATGGCCTCGACCGAGCCGAGCGATTCGAGGTGGGCACCGCCCTTGATCAGCACCCCGCTCCGGGCGGCTCGGGCGACGCCGCTCAGAACGGCACTCGGCGTCGCAATCGCCAGCGCACACGGGCTGGCCGCCACCAGCACGGCCATCGCCCGGTAGAACGAGGCGCTGAACGGTTCATCAAGCACCAAAAAGGCGAACAGCAGCAGGAAAACCAGGGCCAGCACGGCGGGGACGAAAACGCGCTCGAACCGGTCGGTGAACCGCTGGGTGTTCGATTTCTGCTGCTCGGCCTCGCTGACCATGCGGACGACTCGGGCCAGGGTGCTGTCCGAGGCCCGTTTGGTCACCAGCACCTCCAGCGCCCCGGCGCCGTTGATCGTCCCGGCAAAGACCCGGCTCTCGGCTGCTGCTTTCACAGGGTCGAGTCGGGCAGCCGCTAAGTCCGCCGCCGGACGCTTGTCAACCGGGACACTCTCCCCGGTGATGGGCGCCTGATCGACGCTGCTTTCCCCGCTGGACACCAGGCCATCGGACGGGATGCGGCTGTTGGGGCGAATCAGGATCACGTCGCCGACCTCGACTTCTTCGACCGGAACCTCGACCTCGGCCCCGTCTCGTCGCACGAGCGCGGTCTTCGGGGCGAGGTCGGCCAGCGCCTCGATGGCCTTTCGGGCGCGGCCCATGGCGAACCCCTCGAGTGCGTGACCGAGGCTGAACAGGAACAGCAGCAGCGCGCCCTCGGCCCACTGGCCCAGCGCTGCGGCCCCAGCGGCGGCGACCAGCATGAGGAAATCGATCTCGAAGCGGCCGGCACGGATCGTCTCGATGGCCTCTCGCAGGGTGAAATACCCGCCGAAGAAGTAGGCGGCGAGGTAGAAACCACGGGACACCCAGACGGACAGCTCGGGCGCACCGCGACCGATGAGCCAGCCGATCAGCAGACAGGCACCGCTCAACAGCGCGAAAACCAGCTCGCTGCGCTCCCCGAACGGGCCGCCGTGCTCGTGGTCGTGCTCGGCAGAGTTGCCCTCTTTGCTGTCGTGATCGTGCCCGGCGTGCCCCGACTGAGGCGCTGACTCGGGTGAGCCGGTCGCGGCATGAGCGGCGTGATCTGCCGGTGCATCGGGCAGGCGCGCCGACAGGTTCGACGTCTGTTTCTTGTTCATGTGTCGTCTCAGGATCAGGTCAATTCAGGAAAGTTGGGCGCGGCTGTGCAGGGGCGCTCAGTCGTGCTCGGCCAGTTCGCCTTTCTGCCGGGCGCTCTTCAGGTAGAAAACACCCGCCGTGGCGATCCGGTCGCCCGCGTTCAGCCCGGCCTCGACGACGGCCTCGCTGCGAGCCTCGGCACCAAGCATGACCTCGACCCGCTCGAACGTGTTCGCCTCGTTGGCTTTCGCCCGATAAACGAACACCTCGCCGCCGGTGCGCTCCAGCGCCGTCAGCGGAACCGTGACCGAAGCGCGGGGCGCAGCCGGGGTCGAAGGTCGGGTGGCATCCAGGAACTCGGCGGTGACAAATGTCTCCGGCCGGAAGGCCCCGTCGGCGTTGTCGAGTTGAAGTCGAACGGTCACGGTGCGGCTCTCGGCGTCGAGCGTGGGCGAGATGAAGACGATCTTGCCCCGGTGGATTCGGTCCTCGCCATCACGGACCAGCCCGCGCCCGCCGACGGTGAGCGCCGCTGCCTGCGCGGGCGCCAGGTGCGCGTCGGCATAGACCTGCCGAACGTCGATCACCTCGAACAGATCAACGTTCGGCTCGACGAATTGCCCGAGCGTCACCTCCCGTTTCGAGACGGTGCCAGCGACCGGCGACCGGAGCACAAGGTGGGCGCCGCCATCCCGATCCGACAGCGACACCCCGACCGCCCGCAGCTTCGTCAGCGCGGCGTCGCGCTCGGCGATGGCGCTGCGGTGGGCCGCCTGCGCTTCATCGAGGGAGCGCGGGGCCCCGATGCGCTCATCGCCCACCTGTGGGTGGCGGGCGA
>JBBSVG010000293.1:0-4655 GCA_038233775.1 Bacteroidota bacterium
AAGGTTTGCTCGAACCGATACCGCTCGCCGGGCGAGAGCGTCGGCTCGTCGATGCGAAGCAGCAGTTCGGCGATCCGAAAATGCGCCGCCAAGATCGTCCGCCGAACGGCCTCGGTCGGGTGCGCCGTCAGCACGAGGTTAACGGAAAGCTGATCCAACGCGTCGCGCAGCATCGGCAGCGTCGCGCCCCGGTGCCTGAGATCGGCCAGCGTCCCGTCGAGCGAGAGCCGCTGCGCCGGTCCGTCGAGGGTGTCATACTCCCGCTTGCGGCGGATGCGGTGGACCTGTTCGGCCAGATTGACCAACTGGAAATAGACCGCAAACGCCCGGATCACTTGCCGCCGATGTCGCGGTTCGAGTTCTCGCACGGCGTCGGCGAACGCGGCGCGGTGGCTTGGGTCAGGCTCGGCCCGGAGTTGCTTGGCCGCCCGGCGCAGCATCTCGACCCGAGCGAACACCGTCTCGCCGTCGCGCTCCCGGATGATCTCGCCGAGCAACGCGCCCAGCTTCTTCACGTCGCGCCGGAGCGGTTGATGGACATCGGCCGGGTTGGTCGTCGGGGCAGAGAGCATAGAATCGGATTCGATGAGGGATTCAACGCGCATGAACGCGCTTCTATGCGAGATTCAATGCGCGTTCGCATAGAAAATCGCAATAGAATGGCTTCAATGCGACCGGCAATGCGTGATTCGCATAGAAAATCGCATAGAATGACTTCAATGCGACCGAGAACGCAAGGCGATCAGCTTGCTGATTCTTTCTTGGCCGGTGACTTCAGCGCTGACCACGGCAATTCGTGCTTTGCATCCTTTACTGCCTTCAGTTCTTCGAGTAGTTCGATGAACGTTCGCTGGCAAGCAGCGAGATGATCCTTCTCGTTCAGCAGCGCTTCCATTGGCACCGCGATGTATGCGTTGAGCCAATCATCGTAAACATTGATAGCCCAACCGTCGGCTTTGTTTACGTCCGCCGCAACTCGGCCAGATAGCGATCTGAGAACGGTGCTGATTGGGGTTTCCCGCCTTTTCTTGGTCTCGGTCCCGATCTGTAGCCGAAGCTCAGGATACTCGCTGGTCGGCAACTCGAAGAAGAAGCCCACGATCACTTGGAGTGATGGATATTTGGGTTTATCCTTCGCGATGAGAACGTAGCATTTGTCTTGATCGTAGAGTTTGGGTTTTGGCTTTTCTCCGAGTCGAAGTGTTTCTTTGAATTGCTCGGCTGGACCCTCATTCAGCGTGCTCCGCAGAAACGAGTAGGTGCGCTTGATGTTATTCAGCGACAAAGCGTTGGCCGGAGTGAAGCGAGTAGAGTTGTCCATGCCATGCGCCTCCATAAAGCGCATCGTCTCGTGATGTAGGAAGTGACTGTGAGAATCGTCATGTGTTCGGTCTCGAAGCACATGATAAAAAACCGACCAGCGAGTTTGACGGAAGTTTACAAGATCATCAGAGGATCGGAAAATCTTGTCTTCCTCCTTGAAATCATAGTCTCGAGTGACATACAGAAGGGTTCGTCTGTCTGCAACGGTTATATAATGGAGATGATCAGCATACTTTTTTAACTGAGGTAGCTTCTCCCCAGACACATCGATACTTTCACCCTCTTTCGAGCGAAGCTTCGATTCGATAAATACGACCTCTGACGTTCCTTTCTCCGAGAACAGCCACACGACAAGGTCAATCCTCGTTAGGAGTTACGCAGTTCAACTCGAAACAGGCGTTTTTAGCCTGAAAACGAGGTCGCAAAAGTCGCCAAGAGCCCTGAAAGCGGCGTTTTCAAGCTTGCTTTGGCACGTGATCATCTCAACTGCGTAACTCCTATCCTCGTATCACAATCGTGATCGTGGTCTTTGAGACGCTGAAGATTCACCTGCGTTGTTACGCGGACGCGGAGATTTTCGTCTTGTGCCTGATCCGATTCGAGCACCTTGCATTTGCGAAGCCAAGCACAAGCAAGCTGCGGATCGGCGTTGAGCAAATAAGCAACGATCTCGGTGAAGAAGTCTTCCTCCGGTATCGATTCGTGGTGGAGACGGCGGAGCAGCGTGTTGAACAGGGACATGGCTGTTGCTCGGGTGAGTCGTGAGGATTCAGGCAGCGAGCCAAGCGGTGGTGTGCTCGTCAGACGATGGCTTCAGGCAAATCGTTGGGGGTGCCCCGAGCAGCGACGGCTTTGAGGAAGATAAGGTTTCGTCGGATGATGTCGTCGTGCCGCTGCCGGGTTGGTCGTCGGGGCGGAGAGCATGGGCAACAGGGCAGAGGTTGAAGGGACTGCATAAGATACGGGCAGCGCGGCGTGGGTCGTCGGATCAGGCGATGGAGCGAGCTTGGCCCCGGTTTTGCCGAAAGGGGCGACTCGCAACGGCTTCGAGACACCGACTCAATTAGCAAGCTTCCTTATGCAGCGACGAGACGATATTCGCAACGTGGCCATCATCGCCCACGTTGACCACGGCAAGACGACGCTCATCGACGTGATCCTGCAACAGACGGGGATCTTCCGCGACAACCAACAGGTCGAGCGGCGCGTGATGGACTCGAACGATCTCGAGAAAGAGCGCGGCATCACGATCTTCGCCAAGAACGCCTCGTTCCGCTACGGCGGCAAGAAGATCAACATCGTCGATACGCCCGGACACGCCGATTTCGGCGGTGAGGTCGAGCGAATCCTCAACATGGTCGATGGCGTGCTGTTGCTCGTCGATGCGTTCGAGGGGCCGATGCCGCAGACGAAGTTCGTCCTCCGCAAGGCGCTCGAACTCGGGTTGAAGCCGCTCGTCGTGATCAACAAGGTGGACCGGCCCCGGTCGCGGCCGATTGAAGTCCACGATCTGGTGCTCGATCTGTTCATCGAACTCGGCGCCCACGAGGACCAGTTGGAGTTCGCCTACGTGTTCGCTTCGGCGAAGAACGGCTACGCGATGCGGGAGTTCGACCCGACGATCCCGGAGGATGTGCCGCAGGGAACCGACCTGACACCGCTGCTCGATATGATCGTCAGCGAGATTCCGGGGCCGGAGGTCGAGTTGGACGGGCCGCTGCAGATGGTCGTCACGACGCTCGATTACAACGACTATCTGGGTCGAATCGCCATCGGTCGGATTCGTCGCGGCGAGATTCGGGCGAACCAGAACGTCGCCGTGCTGACGCCCGATACGGCCCCCAAGCGGCAGAAGCTGCAGAAGCTGTTCGGCTTCGAGGCGTTGAAGCGCGTCGAGATCGAATCGGCCCAAGCCGGTGACATCGTCGCCATTGCCGGGCTCGAGAACGTGACCATCGGCGAGACGATTGCCGACGCCGATCAGCCGGAAGCGCTGCCGACGATCACGGTCGACGAGCCGACGATCTCGATGAACTTCCAGGTCAACACGTCGCCGTTCGCCGGGCTGGAAGGCAAGTACGTCACCAGCCGCCACCTGCGCGACCGGTTGCACCGCGAGTTGCTGTCGAACGTCGCCCTGCGGGTCGAAGACACCGACTCGGCCGACGCCTACAAGGTCTCGGGTCGCGGCGAACTTCACCTGTCGGTGCTGATCGAGACGATGCGCCGCGAAGGCTACGAGCTGGCCGTCGGTCCGCCGCAGGTCATCTTCCGCGAGATCGACGGCGTCGTCCAGGAGCCGGTCGAGCAGCTCGTCATCGACGTGCCCGAGGAGCACATGGGCGTCGTGATGGAGAAGCTCGGGCAGCGCAAGGCCGAGATGCAGAACATGGCCGCGCTCTCGACCGGCGTCATGCGGCTCGAATTCAGCATCCCGACGCGCGGCTTGCTCGGCTACCGGACCGAGTTCATGACCGACACGAAGGGCGAGGGCATCCTGACGCACTCCGTCGCTGGCTACCAGCCGATGAAGGGCGATGTCGGCGGACGCCGTCGCGGCGTGCTGGTCGCGCTGGAGCGCGGCGACACGTCGGCCTACGCGATCTACAACCTCGAAGATCGCGGGACGTTCTTCCTCAGCGCCGGCGTCTCGGTCTATGAGGGAATGATCGTCGGCGAGAACGCCCGCGAGGATGACATCGTCATCAACGTGACGAAGAAGAAGCAGATGTCGAACATGCGCTCCTCCGGCGCCGACGAGGCGCTGCGCCTGACGCCGTACCGCGTCATGTCGCTCGAGCAGGCGATGGAGTTCATCGCCGACGACGAGTTGGTCGAGGTCACGCCCAAATCGATTCGGATGCGGAAGCGCGTGCTCAACAAGGGCGAGCGCGAGATCTCCGAGAAGCGGCGCAAGAGCCAGATGGTCTCGGCCGCCGCGACCGCCTGATCGTTCGGCTGAATCAGCACAACACCGCCGAGGGCGGGCAGAGCACAGCGCTCCGCTCGCCCTCGGTCCATTGATGGGAAAACCGATGAAACCGTTGCTGCTAACCCTCACCCTCGGCGCGCTGATCGGCTGCGGCTCGCACCAGCAACCGGCAGCCGACGAAGGGATGACCGGGCGACTCGATTCCGCGCTCACGGCCGCCCTCGACACGAGCGCCGCCCTCTCGGCGGCCGGATACATCGTCTCGGGCACGGTCCGTCATGGCGTCGAGCCCGGTTGCTGGGTCGTCGAAACGGCCGACGGGCAGAGCTACCGACCGACTGGTCCGCTGTCCGACGGCATTCGCACCGATGGACTGACGGTTCAGCTCCGCGTCGCTGAC
>JBBSVG010000294.1:0-4652 GCA_038233775.1 Bacteroidota bacterium
CGTCGAACTCGGTCGGCCCGAGAGCGGGACGTTGGCTGATGGCGGCGTCGAGCTGCCCAACGAGTCGGCCGTCGCGCTCGGGCTCGACACGTCCGCGAGTCGGTCGCCGGTCGAGCGGTGGTAGGGGCTCTCGGAGATCGGGACGCGCTCGAAGGCGAACGTCAGATCGACGAACCGGTCGGGCGTCTGCGTCTGGTCGTAGCCGACGGCGACCTTGTGGAACGTGACCCGCAGCGAGCGCGTCCCGTCATTGACCGGGTCGAACGTGATGAACCCATCCTTCGTCTCGCCCTTGAACTGACCGCGCGGGTAGAGGTAGATCGCCCGCCGGGCCAGCGTCAGCCGGCTGTTGAACAGCTCCTCCTCGGTGCCGCTCTTGCCGGCGCGGCTGCGAAAATAGACCTCCAAGTTGCGCTGTGGATCGTTCGGCGGCTCGCGGTTGATCCCATAGGCCGACTGGTTCTCGCCGCGATTGGTCGCCAGCGTCGCCTCGGCCGGCTCGACCTTCATCCGGGGCAGCGTGTAATCGAACGACGAGAGCTTGAAGACCAGAAACCGCTCGTCGATGTAGCCAAGCGCGGGATCGACGTAGTTGCCGAAGGTGAACGGGTTGGTGCTGAAGGCGCCCTGATTCGAGTCGTCCGGAAACGTCGCGTTGAGCTGCTCGTCGGTCAGGTACTTCAGCGACAGCTTGTAGCCCGGCGCCGTAAAGGCCAGCGTTCCGTCCGATTCCGCGACGAACGTCCCGGTCGAGTCGGTCGCCTCGCTCCGCCCCGGCGCCGGGATTAGGACGTAGCGGACCCGCTCTGGCGGCAGAAACAGGTAGCGATAAACCGGGTCGCAGCCCGTCAGACTCGAGGCGGCGAGCCCGAGTCCAGCGAGCGTGACGAGTCGGCGACCGAGGGCGAGACGGGACATCAGCGGACGGATCAAAAGGGCCACGGGCGAACGGAATCGGCTAATTGACACTGGCGGCGACTTTCCGCAGGGCGAGATCGTTCATCGACCCGCGCTGCTGGCTGGCGAAAACGAGGGCGTTGATGGCAAACTGCAGCTGCCGCGTCGGGTCGATGGGACCGCCGCGAGACGACGGGTTGTAGATCCAGTTGCCCCACGCCTTGCAGTAGCCTTTGTTCGAGAACAGCACCACCATTCGGCCGTTGACGAACACGCCTTCTAAGTAATTGTAGATCGGATGCGAGAGCTGACCGGGGTGCGGCCGAGCGTTGTCCTCACCGGCCGGGGGACCGGCGAAGCGCTCCCAAGCCGAGTAGATCGGGTGCGAGTTGGGCAGCTTCTCGAACACACCGTCCTCACCGAGCGCCTGCTTGACCAGTTGCCGGGCCAGCCGGTTGAAGGCCGACTCATCAGCGTTGAAGAAGCCGTCGTCGATGAACAGGAAGCCGCCGGCGCGGAGGTATTTGCCGAGCATCTCGGCCTCCTGAGCGGTGAACTTCAGCCCGCCCTCGGCGCCCTGCATGAAGAAGAACGGGTAGTGCAGCATCTCTGGGTCGCCAAGCGAAACAGGCCGGGTCAACTCGGCCCGAAGCTTCGTGCTTTTCTGGATGTAGGCGACGACCGACGGCAGCGCTTGGGGCACGACGTTCCACGCTTCCTCGCCGAGTTCGTCGGGCCGCATCCCCCGGAAGCGGAGCGGACTCAGCCGGAGAAACCCGCGAATGTCCTTTTTGTCGGCCGGATTCTGCTGAATCAGCGCCGAGTATTGCCCGTTGTCGAAGGCCGACAGGTCGAGCCCGTTGTCGTCGAGCCGGGCCGATCCGCTCTGGCGCCGGGTGTTGCGAACCGTGGTTTCCGAGGTCAGGTCCGGCCCCTCGAACGGCGAATCGCCGCCCAACCCGCTCGCCATCCCGCCACCGCCCGAGCCGCCGCGAAGGGCGCCGCCGCCGCCCGGACCGTTGGCGTAGGGCGAGAAACCAGTTCCGCCGGTCGTCCCGAAGCCGAGTTCGCCGCCCGTCACGGGTCCGCCGCCGCCCGGACCGCCCGAGGCGCCGGCGCTCGGCCCCATCGGCCGCGACGTGCCGGCCAACTGGGCCACCGGCGGCTGGAACACGCGCACATCGGTCGGGATCGGCGTCAAGGTCGGCATCTCAACGATGGCCGGTTGCTTAGCCAAGGCCAGATCGCGGGCCAGATCGGGCGCCCGCTGCTCGTAGCGCATCTCGAGCGGCTGCTTCGGTTCGTCGAGTTGACTCAAGTCGATCTCGACCAAGTGGTCGATCCGACTGGCGTAGATGTACGTCACGCCGAGTCCGATGGCGAGCAAGATCGAGACGCACAGGCCGACGAGCATGTACCGCCGCGAGGCGCGACGGGCGGCGTACACCTCCGCCATCCGCCGGGCGATGACGCTGTCGTCGTCGGTCAAGTGCGGCGTGTCGAACATCAGGTGGCCGAACCGGCTGCCCCGTGTCGGCTCAGTCGTCGGCGATTTGGGCGGTTTCATGGCGTTGCCCCCCGTTCGAGCCACGATTTGTGCGAGCGGGCGAACGCGACGGCCTTCGCCTCGTCGGCCACCTTCTCGTAGCGCTGAATCACGAGCGCGTAGGTCTTGATCGCGTTGGCCTTGTCGCCCATCTGCTCGTAGGCCGCGCCCAAGTTGACGAGCGAGCCGACGACGACGTTCGTGTTCGGGTAGCGCTCAGCGATCCCGCGCAGCGAGACAATCGCCTCTTTCCACTGCTTGGCGTCGAACGGCTTCATCGCCTCTTGATAGGCGACGTAAGCGACGACTTCTTTCAGCTTGGCGACCAGTTCCTTCGCCTCGGCGGCGCGGGGATGATCGGGGAAGTTGGCGACGAACCGCTCGTAGGCAGCCGATGATTCGGCGTACTGACGGGTGTTGTAATAGTAATCGGCCAGCGTGAACGCGGCGTCGCCAGCTTGGGTCGAGCGCGGATAGGCGGTGATCAGCTTGCCGAATGACTTCTGCATCGCGACCGAATCGCCAGCGGCCAACTGGCTCCAACCGGCGTTGAACAGCGCCGCCGAGGCCCGTTCGGAGGTCGGATAGCGAGCCGCAACGGCGGCATACGCCTCGGCGGCCGGTCGGTACGCCTTCAGATTGTACTGGCTCTCGCCGACGAAGAACAGCGCGTCGGCGGCCTGGGCCGGGGTCGCGGCGAGCGCGGCGGCCTGACGGAACGCGGGCGCGGCGGCGGCATAATCGCCTTGCAGATAATACGCCTGCGCCTTGTAATACGCCGCTTGCGACGCGGTCGGTCCGCTGGGAAACCGCCGCAGCATCCCGTCGAACAGCCGAATCGCGTCGGCGTAGCGGCCCTGATCGTAGTACGCGGCGGCGACATCGTAGAGCGCCTGCTGCACGCGCGGCGAGCCGGGCGCGAGCGTTAAGGCGTTCTCGAAAGCCGACAGCCCGGCCTCGGTCCGCCCTTGATTCAGTTGGGCCCGACCGAGCGTGAGCGTCGCTTGCAACTGGGTCGCCGAATCGGCCTCGGCGACCGCGAGCGCTTCCCGTGCGGCGGCTTCGGCGGCGGGCCATGCGGCCAATCCTTCTTGGACCGAACCGATGGTCGCGGCGATTTTGGCCCGCTGCGCCGGGGTCGTCGCGGCCGACTTCAACGTGTCGAGCACGCCCAACGCTTCGGCACCGCGATTCAGTCCGACGAGCGCGAAGGCCAATTTCTCGCTTGCCGCCAGCCGCTGCGCGGGCGTGACGGGTTCCCGAAGCAACGCCCGCAGGTCGGTCACCGCCCCGGCCAGATCGCCGGTCTGCTGCCGCAGCGCACCCCGAGCGAACCGCGCCTGTCGGGCGATGTTCGGGTCGGCGGTTAGGGTCATCACCTCGCCGTAGGCTTGGATCGCCCGGTCGGGTTTGCCGGTCGCAAGCGCCAGATCGGCCCGAGCCATCGCCAAATACGTCTTCAGCGTCGAGTCGGTTCGGGTCACGGCGGAGAGCGAATCGAGCAACGCCTCGGCCTCGGGCAACCGCTTGGCTTGGGCGTAGAGCTTGACCGTGCGGCCGAGTCCGGCGCCGTAGTAGCCCGATTCCGGTCCGATGGCCCGAAGTTCAGCCAGCGCCTCGTCCGTTCGACCCAGCTCGCCCAACAGGTCGCCCGTTCGGAGTCGGAGTTCGTCGGCGTCGCGGAACGAGGCCAGCGCCGAGTCGGCCAGCACGGTCTGGTAGCGGGCCAGCGCCCCGGCCTTGTCGCCAGCGACCGAGCGGGCGGCGGCCAGTTGCATCAGCGATTTGTAGGCGGCTGCCGTGCCGGGCGCCTCCTCTGCAACGGTTGCGAAGGCGGCCTCGGCGGCAGCCGTCTCGCCGCGACGAAGCCGGAGCATCCCGCGCAAAAACCCGACATCGGCGACCAGCGACGACTGCGGATAGCGAGCCGCCAACGTGTCGGCCCACTGCAACGCCGGGGCGTCCTGTCCCCCGTCGTAGAACGAAACGGCCGCGCCGTACACCGCCGATTCGGGCGAGAGGCCGGTCGAGTCGGCTTGGTCGGGGTAGGCCGAACGGTAGCGCAGATACCCTTCGGCAGCGGCCGGGAACAGCTTGGCGGCGTAGGCGGTCGAGGCGATTTGGTACTGCAATTTGGCTTGCAGCGTCCGGTTGTCGGCGATCTCGTCGATGGCGCGGCGGTAGGCCGCAAGCGCCGCTTCGGGTCCGC
>JBBSVG010000295.1:0-4644 GCA_038233775.1 Bacteroidota bacterium
CGGCACAAGCGGGTAAAGATAACCACGACCCCGGCCGCACGCAACCCGGCAGCCGGTGAGAGACGGCCCGAGACGGTCGCCGGGCTTGACTTGGCGGGGTTTTCGTGGCTATCTTGTAAGTCTGCGAAAAAATCAGCCCGTCCGGGGCCGCAGCCGGGCACATCCACAGCTCATCTCACCGCCGCACCGCACTGTCCCGCAGATTGGGATGGACCGGGGCCGCGTTGTTGGAGGCACGTCGTTGAACACCCAGTCCTTCAAGACCTACTCGGCCAAGCCGGGCGAGGTCGAGCGCAAGTGGCTGGTGGTGGACGCTGAGAACCAGATTCTCGGTCGTCTCGCCACCCAGGTCGCGACGCTGTTGCGCGGCAAGCACAAGCCGCAGTTTACCCCGCATATCGACACCGGCGATTTCGTCGTCGTGCTCAATGCGTCCAAGATCCGTCTGACGGGCAAGAAGGCCGAGCAGAAGGAATACTTCCACCACACCCAGTATCCGGGTGGGGCGCGGTTCACGCCGTTCAAGGTGGCGCTCCAGCGGAAGCCGGGCTTCGTCATCGAGCACGCCGTTTGGGGCATGCTGCCGAAGAACATCCTCGGCCGCAACCTGTTCCGCAAGTTGAAGGTGTACGCGGGCACCGAGCACCCGCACACGGCCCAGCAACCGGAGCCGTTCAAGCTCATCTGATAGCCGCATGGGCTGGACCGGGGCTGACCCGGTTCGGCTCGACCGAGATTCCATACCCGGCGCGCCGGTGTTCGGCCGCCCCTTTTTCACCCTCAGGACAGCTTTCATGGCAACCGCAACCCTTCACGCCGTCGGTCGGCGGAAGACGAGTGTCGCCCGCGTGCGCCTCGTTCCGGGCGGCTCGGGTCAGGTCACGATCAACGACCGACCGGCCGACGTCTATTTCCCCTTGAAGCAACTGATGATGCAGCTCGACCAGCCGTTCGCGGCGACCGAGACGCGCGGTCAGTTCGATGTCAAGGTCAACGTTCACGGTGGCGGCATCTCCGGACAGGCCGGCGCCATTCGGCTCGGCATCTCCCGCTGCCTGGTCAAGTACGACGAGTCGATGAAGAGCCCGCTCCGGCAGGCTGGCTTCATGACCCGCGACCCGCGTATGGTCGAGCGGAAGAAGTACGGGCTGGCGAAGGCGCGCAAGCGGTTCCAGTTCTCCAAGCGCTAATCGCCCCGGCGTTTTTCCCCATTCGGGACGAACGTCGGTTCAGGTGCGGGTGCTGCCGACTGTTCGGCGTCCTCCGCATCGAAGCACGCTCGGCACTGGTTTTTCATGGTGACCCAGCATCGAAGCACGCTCGCTGACTGAAAGGAAAGCGAGCATAGTGAAAATACACATCGAGCCCGATCCCTGCGGTCGTGTCCGAGCCGGAGCCGCGTCCGTTGCTAACGGAGAGGCGGCAGAGGTTCGGAAGCCGTGGTTCGCGGGTCGCCCGAGTGGCGAACCCGATGGATGCGGGAGACGACGGCTCGAGCGGAATCAACGACTTTCAGAAGGGAAGCACGATCATGGCACGAGTCGAACTCGATGCGTTGCTCAACGCCGGCGCCCACTTCGGGCACCTGACCCGGCGCTGGAATCCGAAGATGAAGCCGTTCATCTTCATGGAGCGCAACGGCATCCACATCATCGATCTGAACAAGACCCAGCGCTTGCTCGACGAAGCGTGCGAAAGCGCGCAGAAGCTGGCTGCCGAGGGCAAGAAGATCATGTTCGTCGGGACGAAGAAGCAAGCCCAAGAGGCCATCGCAGAATCGGCCCGGACGTGCGGGATGCCGTTCATCGCCGACCGCTGGCTGGGCGGAATGCTGACCAACTTCCAGACGATCCGCAAGAGCATCAAGCGCTTGCAGAACATCGAGAAGATGGAAGCCGACGGAACGTTCGAGAGCCTGACGAAGAAAGAGCGGCTGATGCGGTCGCGCGAGAAAGAGAAGCTGAACCGCGTGCTCGAAGGGATCGTCGATATGAACCGCCTGCCCTGCGCTCTGTTCATCGTCGATACCAAAAAGGAGCACATCGCGGTTGACGAGGCTCGTCGGCTGAACATCCCGATCTTCGCCATCGTCGATACGAACTCCGACCCCGATCTGATCGATTACCCGATCCCGGCCAACGACGACGCGATGGGCGCCGTCGATCTGATCACGAAGGCGTTCGCATTGGCAGTGCAGGAAGGCCGCGAGTCGAGCCGCGCCGAGCGTGAGGCCCGTCGCGAAGAGACCGGCGACCGCGATTCGGCCGAGCAGCCGTCGCGCAATGAGCGCGGCGACCGCAACGACCGGGGCGGACGCAACGACCGGGGCGGGCGCGACCGGGGCGGACGTGGCGGCGGCGGCGACCGCAACTGACGAAGAACGATGACGGCGGCGGTTTCACCCGAGACCGCCGCTGACCACTAAGAGCGGCAAGACAAGACCAACAGGCGGAGAGCGTATCCCGATGGCGGAGATCACGGCAAGTGACGTAAAGGCCCTGCGCGACAAGAGCGGCGCGGGCATGATGGACGCAAAGAAGGCGCTGACCGAGGCCGACGGCGACATGACGCTGGCGATTGAGATCCTGCGGAAGAAGGGCGCGGCCGTCGCCAACAAGCGGGCCGACCGCGAGGCGAAGGAAGGGACCATCGCTGCCGCGCTGAGCGAGGACGGCCGGACCGGCGCGCTGGTCGAGGCCAACTGCGAGACCGACTTCGTCGCCCGCAACGACGCGTTCATCGGGTTTGCCACCGAAGCGGCCGAACTGGCTGTTCGGGAGCAGGCCGATTCGCTCGAGGCGCTCGGCGCACTCAAGATGAGCAACGGCCGGACGGTGTCCGAGCAGCAGAGCGATCTGGTCGGCAAGATCGGCGAGAAGATCGAGCTGCGCCGCGTGACGGTGTTCCACGCTGGCGAGAACGGGCTGGTCGTCGAGTACATCCACCCCGGCGCCCGGTTGGGCGTGCTTGTCGAGCTGACGACACCGGCCGAGGGTCGGCACGAGGGCATCCGCTCGCTGGGCCGCGACGTGGCGATGCAGGTCGCCGCCGCGCAGCCGTCGGTGGTCAACCGCGAGGAAGTCGATCAGTCCGCCATCGCCAAGGAAGTCGAGATCTACCGGCAGCAGGCGATGAACGAGGGCAAGCCGGAAAAGATCCTCGACCGGATCGCGACGGGCAAGCTCGAGAAGTATTATCAGGACGTGGCGCTGATCGAGCAGGCGTTCGTCAAGGACGCCGGTCGCAGCGTCCGCGAGGTCGTGGCCGAGGTCGCCGCCCAGACGGGGCACCCGATCACCGTCCGTCGCTTCGCCCGGTACTTGCTCGGCGAAGCCGGCCAGAGCTGATCCCGCACCGTTGCACAAGGCCTCCTGCCGACCCCGGCGGAGGCCTTTTTGCTGAAAGGGGCCACCCGCACGACGACGACCAACCGGAGAGGGACGCGCCAATGGACGGGCAGAAGCGGTCGGAGAAAGGCGCGAAGCTGGCGTATCGCCGCATCCTGCTCAAGCTGAGCGGCGAGTCGCTGATGGGCAGTCAGGGCTACGGGATCGACCCGACGGTGCTCGATCAGTTCGCCGACGAAATCCGCGAGGTGACGGCCCTCGGCGCCGAGGTGGCGGTTGTCATCGGCGGCGGCAACATCTTTCGCGGCGTCAGCGCGGCGGCCAAAGGGATGGACCGGGTTCAGGGCGACCACATGGGGATGCTCGCGACGGTCATCAACTCGCTCGCCTTGCAGGACGCGCTCGAGCGACATGGCGTCTTTACCCGGTTGCAGACGGCGATCAAGATGGAGCAGATCGCCGAGCCGTTCATCAGGCGCCGGGCGATCCGTCACTTGGAGAAGGGGCGCGTCGTCATCTTCGGCGCCGGGACCGGCAACCCGTACTTCACCACCGATACGGCCGCCTCGCTCCGCGCCATCGAGATTGAGGCCGACGTGATCCTGAAGGGGACACGGGTCGAGGGTGTGTACGACTCCGACCCGGAGAAAAACCCGGACGCCACGTTCTTCCCGCAGCTTTCCTACGCCGACGTGCTGACCCGCAACCTGCGCGTCATGGACATGACCGCCATCACGCTCTGCCAGGAAAACGCGCTGCCGATTCTGGTGTTTAACATGAACCGGGCGGGCAACCTGAAGCGCGTCGTCTTGGGCGAGCCCATCGGCACCCGAGTGACGACGGCCGAGGCGCTGAATCGACCCACCGCCGTGCCGAACTGATGGTTGCCACCGCTGCTTAGGAGACGCTCCCATGACGCTCAAGGACATCACCCGCGAAGTTGACGGTCGGATGCAGAAGTCGCTCGAATCGGTCGTCAGCGAGTTGGCGAAGGTTCGCACCGGCAAGGCCAGTCCCGCGCTGCTCGACTCGATTCGGGTCGACTACTACGGCTCGCCGACGTCGCTGAACCAAGTCGCCCAAGTCGGCGCGCCGGAAGTGCGGCTGCTGACGGTCGAGCCGTACGAGCGGAACATGATGGGCGCCATCGAGAAGGCGATTCGGACCTCCGACCTCGGCCTCAACCCGACCAACGACGGCCAGCGGATTCGCATCCTGATCCCGGCACTGACCGAGGAGCGGCGCAAGGATTATGTGAAACTCGTCCGCAGGTTCGGCGAGGAAGGCCGGGTCGCCG
>JBBSVG010000296.1:0-4640 GCA_038233775.1 Bacteroidota bacterium
CTCGGCGAGGAAGCCGACCGGCTGGAGTTCACCCACGCCGTCGAATTCGCCCCATTCACGCTCCAGCCGGATGCGGACATCTACCGCGAAACCGAGCGCGTGCTGACGGCTGCCGGACTCAAGCCCGAGGGGATCGCCTACGCGGGCGGGTCGGATGCGAACGTTTTCAACGCCAAAGGCATCCCGACCGTCAACCTCGGCATCGGCGCGCAGAACCCACACGCCGACTCGGAGTTCATCCTGACGGAAGACCTCGCCGCCGCCGGCCGGATCGCGTGGGCGCTCGTGACGGGCGAGGCGACGGCCTGACGGCTCAGTGCGGCAGCTTCTCGCGCAGCGCGCTGTACGTCCACGTCCCGATCAGCGCGGCGACGATCATCACGGCGGCGCCCGCCACACCGCTGCCCAACTGGGCGAACATCGGCCCCGGACAAGCGCCGGTCAGCGCCCAGCCGAGCCCGAACAGCGTCCCGCCGATCCACGTCCCGTGGGTGAATCGCTTGTCGGCCAGCGTGATGAGCTGACCGTCGAGGCTTCGCAGCCGGTTGCGCTTGATGAGCTGGATCGAGACCATCGCGACCAGAATCGCCGACCCGATGATCCCATACATATGGAACGCTTGGAAGCGGAACATCTCCTGAATCCGGAACCAACTCACGACCTCGCTTTTGGTCAGGACGATGCCGAACAGCACGCCCAAGCCGAGGTATTTCAGCACGTTCATGGATTTACGCGAAAAGATGAGTGAGCGTCGCGGTCAGAACAGGAACGGATAAACGACCCACGTCATCAGCAGGCCGCCGACGAAAAACCCGACGACGGCCACCAGCGAGACCCACTGTAGGTTCGACAGGCCCGAGATCGCGTGGCCCGAGGTGCAGCCGCCCGCGTAACGCGTCCCAAAGCCGACCAGAAAGCCGCCGAGGCCGAGAAACAGCCAGCCGCGCCACGTCGCCAGCGTCTGCAATCCGAACAACTCGCGCGGCAGCAGGCCGGTGAAATCGGTCAGGTGCATCTGCGTCCGCAGGTCGCGGACCGTCGCCGCCGAGATTGCGACCGCGTCGGGGTGGCCCATCATCCGGTAGCCGATGAACCCGCCGAGGGCGATCCCGAGGACGAACCACAGGTTCCACGACTCGGCCCGCCAGTCGTAGTTCAGAAACGGAATGTTCGCTGGGACGCACGCCGCGCAGAGGTGCCGCAGCGACGAACTGATCCCAAGCGCCCGGTTTCCGACGAGCAACAACGCGGGCACCATCAGCCCGATCAGCGGTCCGGCGACGTACCACGGCCACGGTTGGCGCAACCAGTCGAGCATGTGTCGGCCTCAAGCAAAGGGTCAGTGGGTCGGGAACGTCGTGACGGCTTCGCCTAAATCGTACACGGTCGCGTCGGGCAGCGCGGCGGCGATCAGGCTGCTTCCGGCCGCTGAACGATAGCCGCCAGCGCAGTGGACGACGATGGGCTTGTCGGTCGGAATCTCGTCGGTGCGCTCGCGCAACTCCGGCAGCGGCAGGTTGATCGCGTCGGCGAAGATCGGCGCGTGCTCCACCTCGGTCCGGTTTCGCACATCGACGACCGTGTACGCCGCCGGGTGCTCGCGGAACCGGGCCAGATCCATTTTCGGCAGGACGCCTTCCTCGGATGGCGAGCCGACCCGTGCCCCAACGATCTGCGCTTCGTAGCCGATCTTCGCCAGCTTACGGATCGACGCCTCGAGCGCGGCGTCATCGGCGGCCAGCAGGTAGAACGGCTCGTCGGGCGAGACGACCGAACCCAACCACGTCTCAAACTTGCCGCCGGTCTGCAGGTTGATCGCGCCTGGCAAATGGCCGCGCTTGAACTCGGCTTCCGGCCGCGTATCGACAACCAGCACGCCCGGTCCGAGCGGCGTGTCAGCGGCAAGACGCGGCACGCGGCGCAGGCTCTCGTCGAGCGTCGGCGCGCCGGTCCGGTTGAGGGCCACGTCGTGGGCGAAGTAGCGCGGAACAAACGGTTGATCGCGAAGCAGCTCGGCGACGAACGCATCGACTGACAGCGGGCGCAGCGCCGGATTCGTCGCCCGCTCGGCGCCGATGGTGCTCTGTCCGGCCGTCCCCAGCGCCTTGCCGCACAAGCTGCCCGCGCCGTGGGCCGGGTACACGATCACGTCGTCGGCCAGCGGCATCAGCTTGTCGCGGGTGCTGGCGTACATCTGCCGGGCGAGCGTTTCGCGGTTTGCGGTCAGGTTGCCGACCGATTCGCGCAGGTCCGGCCGACCGACATCGCCGACGAACAGCGTGTCGCCGGTGAACACGGCTTCATCGCGACCGTTGCGGCTGACGACGACGCTGATCGAATCCGGCGAGTGACCCGGCGTGTTCAGCGCGCGGAACGTCAGCTCGCCGAGCGTGAACTGGTCGCCGTCGTCGAACGGCTCGTGCGGGTACTCGGCACCGACCAAACGACTGACCCGGATCGTCGCGCCGGTCGCGTGGGCGAGTTCGAGGTGCGACGAGACGAAATCGGCGTGCGGGTGCGTCTCGATGATAGCGACAATCGTCGCCCCGTGCTGCCGGGCGAAGTCGAGGTACAGCGCCGGGTCGCGGGCCGGGTCGATCACGACGATCTCGGCCGTCTCGTCGCTCAGGACCGCATAAGCGAACTGGGCCAGCCCTTTGTCGGAGAACTGTTCGGTCAACATATCAGCCTCGGTTCAAGTGGAGTGTTGAGTCGGCGCCACGGTCAGCCGGGGTGGCGGAAAACGAGTTCGCGCAGCAAAATCGCGCTGCCCATCGCCAGCGTGAACCAGCCGAACGCCGGTTTCAGCTTCTGGCCGGGGATGAAGCGCGACAGGGAAGTGCCCAGCACGACGCCGACGAGGGCGAAGCCGAGAAACCCAAGCAGAAACGGCCAGTCGATGGCCGTCCCGGCGCCCAGATCGCCAGTGAAGCCAAGCAGCGAGTTGGCCGCGATGATCGCCAGCGATGTTCCGACGGCCGTTTTCATCGGCAGCCGGGCGCCGAGCACCAGCGCCGGGATGATCAGAAACCCGCCGCCCGCGCCGACGAATCCTGTCAGCAACCCAACGACCAGTCCGATGGCAAGAATCAGCGGGATGTTGGGTCGGACCGGCGCGGCGGACTCGGGCCGAGCGTCGGCTGGGCGGCGGCGGATCATCGACCCGGCGGCGGCGACCATCAGCACGGCGAACGCGACCAGCACGAGCGTGTCTTTGGTCAACTCGAACCCGCCGACCGTCGCCAGATGCTCGGGGATGGCCGGAAGCAGCACGCGCCGCGTCAGGAACACGGCTCCGAGCGACGGAACCAGAAACGCCGCCGCCGTCGGCAGCGAGATCAGCCCTTTCCGCAGATACCCCACCGCGCCGACCGCCGAGGTCGTCCCAACGATGAACAGCGAGTAGGCCGTGCTCAATACGGGACTGACGCCCATCAGATAGACCATCGTCGGGACGGTCAAAATCGACCCGCCGCCGCCCATGATCCCCAGCGACAGGCCGATCAACACGGCCGCGACGTAACCCGACAATCGGAGCATGGCGGTTCAGTAGCATGAACGCATGTTGTTACGTTCATGCGTATGCGCAAAAAAAGGAGTTAAAGCGCGGTGCAGCCCGACAAGCATTCGATGACGGTGATGACTTCGCGCATCTTCAGCGAGTAGAACACATTTTTGCCGTCGCGGCTGCTGGCGAGCAACCCTTTGAGCTTCATGTTCGACAAGTGATGCGAGATAAGCGACTGCTCAATGTCGAGCCGGGTGCAGATCTCGCCGACCGACAGCCGCTCGTCTGTCGCGAGCAACTGGACGATGGCGATCCGGGTCGGGTGCGCGGTCGTCTTCAGGATGAACGCCACGCGCTCCATCTTCCCGATATCGAGGCTCAGCGTCACGGCGTCTCCGAGGAATTGAACAGAACGCCACCAATATATGACACAATTTTCATATGTCAAAATCCCGCCGTTAATAGCAAATCCTGTTGTCTGCCGATAGATTGGGCAGATCACCCGATTTTCAACCACGCGCCAAAGGACACCATGCCGAAATTTCCGCTTCGTCCCTCCGACGAATCCACCATCGAAGCGGTGGTCGATATTGTTCGCAAGCTGCTTGCACGCCCTCAACTCCCGCCCCGAGAGATCGTCGGGCTGGGCCACGCGCTGCACGGCTTGCTTCGGTTGCCCCGCACGACGCCCGGCCTATCCGTTGAGATTTCTGCCAGCCACACGGTTCACTCGGGTGACGGCTCCAGAACGATGATCTACTGGAGCATGGATTTATCGGAAAGCCGTTTAGGGCTTCAAGCCGGTGGAAGCGAGTATTCACCGGACGTGGGAAGCGACAGCTTCACGACATGCAACTGGGAGGTCGAAAGTTCAGGGTTTCATGACAAGTCAGATTCGCTGAACAACTGGTTTGCAGAGGCAGAAGCTACGGCATCGGACCCGAACAGCAACTTCAGCGTCTCCGACAATTCAGAAAAGGTTGACTGGAGCGACCCAAAAGACGATGCGGAGAATGACGAGGACGACGAGGACGACGAGGACAACGAGGACAACGAGGACAACGAGGACAACGAGGACAACGAGGACAACGAGGACAACGAGGACAACGAGGACAACGAGGACAACGAGGAC
>JBBSVG010000297.1:0-4617 GCA_038233775.1 Bacteroidota bacterium
AAGCGAGCGAGGCGCACCGGAAAACATCCCGGTGCGCCTCGCTTTTTGCTGCCCCTCCCCCGACGATCAACCCGGCTCGTGCGGGAAGCCAAGTGCATCGAGCAAGCGCGGCCAGAGTGCGGTCGGCAGATGACCACCGGCGGCCTGAACGTGGCCGTGGCCGATGGTCCCGGTCGCCTCGCCCAGATCGACCGAGCGAAACAGCTCCGGCAGGTTCAGATCGGTCCGCGACGTTCGGGTGCTGAAGGCGACCAGACCCGGCAGATACCCGTGGTTGGCCGCGATGACGGCAAACTTCGGCAACCGGGTCCGCCATCCCTGGGCGATGAGCGGGTGGATCTGGCAAGCGGAATCGAGCGTCAGCAGCGCCAACGGGTGCGTGGCCGAGAACACCGGCGCCTGCTTGCGTGCCTCGGTCAGCGCCAATTGCACCTCGGCCCGATAGCCGCGCAGCCGGTCGGTTTCCGGCGACGCGACCGAGACCTGCTTCGGATCGCTGGCTGTCATCAACAGGTCAAGCGCCGTCGCCACGTCGAATGCCGGGGCACGACGGGCGGCGTTGACGAGCGAGACGGCCTCGCGCAGCCACCGGGCGCCGACCTGCTTCTTCACCGATGCCAGCGGCGGCCACGGCGCCCGGTCGCCCAAATCGCTCAACACGCCGACGGCGGCGAGCCACAGCAGATCGTCCAGCGGCAGCAGCGGCTCGAGCAGATCGTAGGCGAGCCACGACGAGCACGGAATCGGCTTCCAGCCGTAACCGCTGATAACGAAGGCGCCGGGTGGTGCGCCTTCGGGCTGGTGGTGGTCGATGAACAGCGTCGGCACAGCGGGCAAAATCACGCCGGAGGAGACGCCGAGGTCGGTCACGATCAGCGCGGCGGGGTCAAGCGCTGCCAACCGCGCCCGCGCCTGCTTGCTCCAGGCCGATTCGCCGCGACCCGACGAAACCACCGCCACGTTGCCATAGCCCAACCGAGACAGCGCCCGACCAAGCAAGGCCCCGGCGGCCAGCCCGTCGGCGTCGAAGTGGCAGAAGACAACGATCCGGTCGCCGGGTGCGAGCGGATGGAGGAAATCGGCGAACGCGATCCGGCCAGCGATAAGGTCCACGATCAGCGTCGGATGGTGGCCGGATCGTCGGCCAGTGTGTAGAACGGGGCCGACTCGTGGGTGTGCAGCCGGAGGATCTGCGCCTGAACCAGTTCGACCAATGAGCGACCGGCCCGACGCTCGCTGATGTTGACCAGCTTGCTGTACTGCGGCAGCGTGATCCGCGTATAAAGATCAAGATACCGCAGCAGCCGCTGCTCGTTCTGTCCGAGGGGCACCTCGCCGTCAACCGGGCTGCTTCGGAGCGAACGGACGACCTCGTCGGCTGCCTCCAGACTCTGGTTGCCGACGCGGATATAGACGAGCGACTCGCCCCGGTGCAGCCAGCGGTGCGGTTTGTCGGGGCTCTCGGCGATCTCGGCCACGACGACATCGCTCCCCTGTTTGGTCGAGACGATGTGCGTCTGGATCGCCACAGGCGGGTCGCAGAAGTGCTCGGCGCCGTGGCAAACGGCCTGCTCGGTCTCCTTCTCACTCTCAACGCCGCTGATCGAGCCGTCGTCATCCACGCCGATCAGCACGCGACCGCCGTGCGTGTTGGCGAAGGCAACGAGGGTCTTGGCGATCTTCTCCGGCGAGGCAACCTTGCGCTTGAATTCCAGGTAGAACCCTTCGCCGAGCGCGATCAGTCGATGCAATTCCGCGATGGTCATGTCAAAACAGTCGGCCAAATCCGTACCGGGCACCGGGCTGGAGACGGCAACGCCCGTCCGTCTCGGGCCTCGGAGACGGACGGGCGCAGGGCCATTCAGGCAGATCGGTCAGGGGCGGAACGAGGCGAGAATCTGATGGACCTGCTCGACCTCAGCTGGCGTCAGCGTCACCTCGGCTGGGTTCTCGACCATCACGACGTACTGCTGATCGCCGCGCTTACCGAAGAGCGCATTGAGCTGCACCTCGTAGGCGCCGCGACTCTGCCGGTAGCGCGCCAGGTAGGCCTGATCGAGCCCAAGCATCGAGAGCTGGGCGGCCGAGGGCGTCTGGTGATCGAGCGGCAACTGGTTCGGACCGAACGAGAGCGTCTCTTGGACGACAGCCCAGAGCCGGACCGAGTCGTGCGCGGCTTTGGTCATCGACGCGGTGACTTCCATGCGCGGCACGTCTCGCGGCAACGGCTGATTCGCCCGGTCGGGATTCGGCAGGCCGGAGAGCGCTTCAATGGCCTTGCGCATCGAGTCGGACATCGCAACGCCCGACATCGCCATCGACGCCCCACCTCTCGGCCGATCCATCCGCCGCGCCTGCTGCGTCAACGCGATGATGGGCGGCGGCACCTTGTACTGCTCGCTCACCGCAGCGCTCTGCGGCGAGCGGTAGGCGACAATCGTCACCGAATCGGACTGAAACGCGCGCCCCGACGAGACCCAGCCAGCCGGGATCGCCAGCCGCATCTGCACACCGGGCTGCGCGATGGGCGTTCCACCGTTGACCGAACCGCGAGTCATCGCCGCAACCAGATCGATCCGAGGGTCGGTCGTGACCCGAACGAACTCATCCACGTCGAGCGAATCAATCGCCAACCCGGTGCCCATAGCGTTGCCGCCGAGCATCTTCTGTTGCATCATCATCGGCTGCCCGCTGCCCATCGGCATCGCAGCGTTGGGCATCATCTTGCCGGTCGTATCGGCTGACATTGGCATCGCCATCTGACCGGTCGTATCGGCTGACATCGGCATCTGGCCGGTCGTATCAGCTGACATCGGCATCGGCATCGTCTGGGCCTGAGCCGACGGGGCGACCACGACGAGCGAGGCTCCGAGGAGCAACAGCGCCGGGAGTCGTCGGGCGGCGCCGGAGAGCACGGCAAGGGAGGGTCGAATGGGCATGGGGCGTTTCCCTCGGAGATGGGGCTGGACGGGGTGTGGCGGGAACAGTTCCGGGTGCAAGATACGGCAACCGGCGACCAAACCCCGCGTGGGGCATCCCGTTGACTCTATTCGGACTGGCTGAACGAACCCGTTTCAAGCATCGGGAACCGGTTCAGCGCTTCACGACGGCTAAACGACGGGTGCCGACCGGGCGTTCCACACCACCGGCCGTCGAACGGACTCAGCGGGTACCATTGGCTGCTTCGGCGGCAGCGGCGCGGACCCGGTTGTAGCCAGCCGAATCGGCCCGGCGCTGGGCCGAGATCAGGTCGAACTTGATCGGCGAGATGCCGTTCGGCTCTGTCGTCGAGTACGCGTGGAACCCTTCGATGCTGATCTTCTCGGGGCCGCCGCTCAGATCGGCCGAGTCGGTCGGCGCGGCCAAGAGCGACGGGGCTGCCGCTGCGGCGCTGTCGAGCGCATCCGGGTGGTAATAGTGGGCGCCCTCCCAGCGGTTGTACGCCTCGATCACCGGCTTGGATCGGAGCGTCGCCAGATTCGCGATGATGTAGCCGTCAGCGGCCGAGTCGCTCGGCGCCAGACTCAGCGCTTCCGCGTAGGCCGATTGAGCGGCGGCGTAATCGCCCGAGTCGAACGCCGTTTTCGCCGTCTGGAGCGCTTTCGTCGCAGCGGCGGTCCGCTCGGCCGGGCTTTTCTGGCACCCGACGAGGCTCAACGCCGCCACGATTCCGATCCCAATTCCCCGTCGCATCATCCGAACACCTCTTCTTTCGCGTCCCTCGTCATCAGATCGCCCATCGCGACCTGCGGCTGCTTGCCCTCGAACAGCACCTTGTAGACTTGTTCCGAAATCGGCATCTCGACGCCATAGGTCCGGGCCAGATCGTGGACCGACCGGGTCGTGCGGACGCCCTCGGCGACCATGACCATCTCGCCCAACACCTCCTCAAGCGGTCGCCCTTTGCCGATCTCCTCGCCGACGTGACGGTTGCGCGAGTGGCGGCTGAGGCAGGTCGCGATCACGTCGCCGATCCCGCTCAACCCCGCAAACGTTCGCGCCGACGCGCCCATCGCGACGCCCAATCGGCTCATCTCGACCATGCCTCGGGTCAGCAGCGCAGCTTTGGTGTTGTCGCCCAGCCCGAGCCCGTCGCAGATGCCGGTGCCGATGGCGAGCACGTTCTTGACCGAGCCGCCGACCTCGACGCCGAGCACGTCGGGGTTCGAATAGATGCGAAACGTCGGCGTCATGAACGCTTCCTGAACCCGCACCACCGTCGCCGGATCGTACCCGGCGGCGACGACGGTCGTCGGCTGGCAGCGGGCGACTTCTTCGGCGTGGCTCGGGCCGTAGAGCACCGACAGGCGCGGCCTTGCCTCGACGCCGAGCACTTCCAGCAGCACCTGCGTGACGGTCAGCAGCGACCCGTTCTCGATCCCTTTCGCCACGCTGACGACGGCGGCCGTCGGCGCGATGTGCGATTTCAACTGACCGATCACCTCGCGGACCGTGTGGCTCGGGATCGCAAGCACAACCAGTTCGGCGTCCCGCAGCAGCGCCGGTGCGTCTGAATCGACCTTCAGTCCAGCCGGCAGCACGATATCTGGCAGGTAACGCTCGTTCCGCCGACTCTGCTCGAGCCGGGCCGCGCGCTCGACGTCGTAGTCCCAGAGC
>JBBSVG010000298.1:0-4615 GCA_038233775.1 Bacteroidota bacterium
ACGATGAGTTCAAACACACGATCCAGAGCGCGCAAAAAAGCGATTCAGGTGGAACGGGGACGGAGCTTATAGAACAGGTTGATCGAGCTGCCGACGACGACGATGGCGTTGACGAAGGCGAACACAATCGGCGTTTCGCCGTCGAACGTCGCCGCCAGCCCGAGAAAGCCCGAGCCGATGATGCTCAGCACGATCAGCGACAGCCGCAGGTCGCATTTGCCTTCCTTGATGACGGCGACCGTCTGCGGCACCCAGCAGAGCGCAACACCCGCAAGTCCGAGATAACTAACGATCTGCCACATACGATCAATTCTTGAAAACCGTCGCTCTCCGTTCGTGGTGAGCTTGTCGAATCCATGAACGGAGCCACCACAGCCGTCGTTAGGCTCAGAATGAGCAGCGTTCAGCAGACTCAGCCGAGCAGATGCGTGAGCGCTTGGCCGACCCGCTCGACGCCGATCACTTGGATCGTTTTCGACGGTTTCAGCCCTTTGAGGTTGCCTTTCGGGACAACGATCCGCTCGAAGCCGAGTTTGGCCGCTTCCTGAATCCGCCGCTCGATCTGGCTAACGGTCCGCACCTCGCCGCCCAGCCCAACCTCGCCAACGACGACCGTTTTCGAGTCGGCCGGAATGTCTTTCAGCGACGAGACGACGGCGACCATGACGGCCAGATCGGCCGCCGGTTCGTCGATCTTGACGCCGCCGGCGACGTTGATGAACGTGTCGCGGGTGCCGAGTTTCAGGTCGAGCCGCTTCTCGAGCACGGCGAGCAGCAGTTGCAGTCGGCGCGGATCGAACCCGGCGGCGGTCCGCTGCGGCTGCGGGTACGAGGTCGGCGCGACAAGCGCCTGAATCTCCAGAAGCAATGGCCGCGAGCCTTCGAGCGAGGCGACGACCGTCGAGCCGGACACGCCGTACGAGCGCTCCGACAGGAACACCTCCGACGGGTTCGTGACTTCGCGCAGCCCTTCCTCGCGCATCTCGAAAATGCCGATCTCGTTGGTCGAGCCGAACCGATTCTTGACGGCACGCAGCACGCGATAGGAATGGTGGCGGTCGCCCTCGAATTGCAGGACGGTATCGACCATGTGCTCAAGCACGCGCGGCCCGGCGATGGCGCCTTCTTTGGTGACGTGACCGATCAGGAAGATCGAGACGCCGCCGTTTTTCGCCAGCCGAGTCAGCGCCGCGCACGATTCGCGCACTTGGCTGACCGAACCCGGCGCGCTCTCGATCTCCGGCCGATAGACCGTTTGGATCGAATCGACGATCATCACCTCGGGCTGCAACCGCTCGGCGGTCCCGAGAATCGCGTCGATGTTCGTTTCGGGCAAGAGCAGCAGGTGCTCGCCAGTCACGCCCAGCCGGTCGGCCCGGAGCTTGACCTGACGCGGCGATTCTTCGCCGGCGATGTAGAGAATTCGGTTCGGCGCGAGGCCCGGCACGATCTGCAGCATCAGCGTGCTCTTGCCGATGCCGGGATCGCCGCCGACGAGGGTGATGGAGCCGGGCATCAGGCCACCACCGAGCACGCGGTCGCACTCGGCCAGTCCGGTCGAGAGCCGTTCGCCCTCCGAGCCGACAATCGCGCTGAGCGGGATTGGGTCGTCGGCCATGCGGGCCGCCGTCGCCGTCACGGCCGCCCGGCTGGCCCGAACCGCGCCCTGCGCCGTCGGTTTGGCCTCGACGACGACCTGTTCGACGAGCGTGTTCCACTCGCCACAATCGGGGCAACGGCCCATCCACCGGGGCGCAGCGGCGCCGCAGTTCTGGCAGACGAAGTTCGACCGGACTTTAGCCACGGGGCGCGGTTAGGGATGGTGCATCGGGGCCATGCCGGGCATTGGGTGTCCCGCTGGCATGGTTTCGCCGCTCATGTCGTGCCCCATCAGCCGGTGCATGATCGGCGTGCCGCGCACCATCGTCAGCAGCCCGAGCACGACGACGAGCACACCGCCCATGCGGCTGAGTTTCGCCCGCAGCGGTCGGCCGAGGCTCGCGCCGCTGGTGCCGAAGAACAGCAGCGCCGGGACCGTCCCGAGTCCCGCGACGAGCATCGTCAGGCCGCCGCCGACGGCCGAACCGGTCGCCGCCGCTTGGACGAGAAAGGCGTACACAAGCCCGCACGGCAGCAGTCCGTTGAACAGACCGACCGCAAACGAGCCGCTGATCCCGCGACCGCGCAGGGCTCGGGCCAGCGCCCCTTTGAGCCAACCCATCCCCGGCAGATGCAGCGCGTCGAATCGACCAGTCACCCCGGCAACCGACAGGCCGATGGCGATCATCGCCACACCGGCCGCAATCGACAAAACGTTCTGCGCGAGCGCGACGCCCGGCAGCCCGGTTAAGGCCGCGCCGAACAGTCCGGCGAGCAGGCCGAGCACGACATACGTCGCCGTTTTACCCGCGTGATACGTCAGCCCGCGACCGAGTTTGGCCGACAAGGTCGGCGCCGAACCCGCGACCGCAAGCGCGAACCCGCCGCACATCCCGACGCAATGCGCCGAGCCGAGCAGGCTCGCCAGCCAGACCAGATACAGCTCCATCGCCATCCGAAAACCCCAACAAAGTGAACCAACCGGCACTGCAAACGGCTTACCGAAAGAACGGAAGCTGACAGCGATCAGCAGGAAGAAGCTGACAGCTATCAGCTATCAGCCGTCAGCTCACGGCGGGGCGGCGGCAGGGCGAGTGTTGTGCTGCGGGAATAGCGGCGGCGGAATGTCGGTTCTCCCCTGACGGCCTGATTTGAGCCTCGGCGTCCGTTGTCGTTCTCTTGCCGTAAGCTGATAGCTGATAGCTGTCAGCCGATAGCTTTCTTGCCGTAAGCTGATAGCTGTCAGCCGATTCCTTATCTTCACCGACCGAACCCAAAACGAGGAGCCGTCCCATGCCGTTGATGATCAGCATTTCCGGAATCCGAGGCGTCATCGGCGACGGGCTGACGCCCGAGGTGATCGTCAAATATGCCGGTGCGTTCGGCAAGCGGGCCAATGGCGGCAAGATCGTCGTCGGCCGCGACACCCGACCGACGGGAGAACTGATCTCGAATCTGGTGATCGCCACGCTCCGCTCGCTCGGCTGCTCGGTCGTCGATGTCGGCGTGGTGCCGACGCCGACGGTGCAACTGGCGACCGAGATGGAGGGCGCGGCTGGCGGGATCGTCGTCACGGCGTCGCACAACCCGATTGAGTGGAACGCGCTGAAGTTGCTCTCGGCCAAAGGTCAGTTTCTCGACGCCGATGAAGCGATGCAGGTGCTCGCGCTGGCCGACATGGGCGATTACCCGTACGTCGCGTGGGACGGAACCGGCGCGTACAGCCGCAACCGGACCTATTACGACGAGCACATCCGACAAGTGCTGGCGCTCGACCTGATTCAGCCCGAACTGACCAAAGCGCGCAAGTTGACGGTCGTCGTCGATGCGGTCGAGGGCGCGGGCTCGAACATCGTCCCAGACCTGCTGGAGCAGATGGGGTGCACCGTTCATCGGCTGCATTGCGGCGGAACCGGGCATTTCCCCCACGGCGCCGAGCCGCTGCCGGAGAACCTGAAAGACCTGAGCGAGGCCGTCAAGACGTTCAAAGCCGACCTCGGGATGGCGATTGATCCCGACGCCGACCGGCTCGCGCTGGTCGATGAGAAGGGCGAACCGATTGGCGAGGAGTACACGCTCGTCCAAGCGGCGAAGTTCTGGCTCGGCCACCGCCCCGGTCCGATTGCGACGAACCTCTCGACCACACGGGCGCTCGACGACATCGCACGGGCCGCCGGATCGATCTGCCACCGGTCGAAGGTCGGCGAGATCCACGTCGTCCGCAAGATGGAGGCGGTCGGCGCGGTCATCGGCGGCGAGGGCAACGGCGGCGTGATCCTGCCCGACGTGCATTACGGCCGCGACACGCTCGTTGGCGCCGCGATCACGGTCCAACACCTGACGGAGTTCGGCGGTCCGCTCTCGGCGCTGCGGGCGTCGCTGCCGCAGTACGAGATCGTCAAGCGGAAAGTCGAATTGGACGCGAACAGTGATCCCGACCGACTGATCGCCGCCGCGCGAGCCGCGTTCCCCGAGGCCGAGGTCAACACCGAGGACGGCGTCAAGCTCGACACCGCCGACGGCTGGGTCCACTTGCGCCGCTCGAACACCGAACCGATCATCCGCATCTACGCCGAAGGCCCGACCGCTGCCGAAGCCGACAAGTTGGCCGACCGGGTCGAGCGCGCGTTCGACGGGGCGAAAAAGTAACGTGGCTTGGCAATCGGTGATCGGGCAGGAGCGCGTCAAGGTGCTCGTCGGTCGGGCGCTGACGGCCGGCCGAATGCCGCACGCGTACCTGTTCTACGGCGTGCCCGGCGCCGGGATGGACGCGATGGCGCTCGAGCTGGCCCGTGTGATCAACTGCACCGATCCCCAGCCGACCGGACCCGACGGCGTTCCCGAAGCGTGCGACCGCTGCGGCAACTGTCGCCGGACGGCCACGCTGCGCCATCCCGACGTCGCGGTGCTCGTCCCGACCAAGCCCGACACCAAACCGGCCGAGCTGCGCGAGTTGCTCGACGCCAAAGCGGCCGATCCCTACGCCGACGTTCGGGCCGCCGGGGCGACGGGCATC
>JBBSVG010000299.1:0-4614 GCA_038233775.1 Bacteroidota bacterium
CTCTTGCTCGCCTTCTACGCCGCCGACGCCTACGTCGATTACGTCCTCGTCGAGCCGAACGTGCCGCCGGTGAGCGACGACGAAATCGACACCGACGAGGCCTAACCCTGCTGAGTGATGAATCGGCCCAAACAACGTTTGGTCGAGGGCAGCGTGAGACCCTTCACTTCGTTCAGGGTGACAGGCAGAAGGGACGAGATCTCTTCGCTGGGGATGGCGTGAAACGTTGTCTGCGCTTGGCGCCGCCGTGTTGCTCCGTCGGTTCGATTGGGTCAGCCGACCAGGCTCTCGGCCACCGCTTCCCGCTCGCTCGCCCCGTCGATCAGCTTCTCGACGATCTTCGCCGAACTGAGCACGCCCGGCATCCCAGCCCCCGGATGCGTCCCGGCCCCGACGAAATAGAGGTTCGCGATGTCCTCGCTGATGTTGTGCGGGCGCATCCACGCCGACTGCATCAGCGTCGGCTCGACCGAGAACGCGCTGCCCAAGTGGCTGTTGAGCGTGTCGCGGAAGTGCAGCGGATCGATCCAATGCTCGGTGACGATGTGCCCGGACAGCCCCGGCAGTAGCTTTTCTTCCAGATAGGCGACGATGGCGTCGCGGTACGGCTTGGCCTGCACGCGCCAATCGGTTCCGCTTGCCAAGTGCGGCACCGGGGCGAGCACGTACCACGCATCGCAGCCGGCCGGCGCCATCGTCGGGTCGGTTCGGGTCGGTCGGTGCAGATAGAGCGAGAAATCGTCGGCCAGTTTGTGCTTGCGGAAAATATCGTCGAGCAGACCTTCGTAGCGGGGACCGAGCAGGATCGTGTGGTGCGCCACGTCGTCGTACCGACGGTCGGTGCCGAAGTAGAGGACGAACAGCGACATCGAGTAATCGAGTCGGTCGAGCTTGCGGTCTGTGTACGTCCGGCGGAACCGAGCCGGAACGAGGTGCTTGTAGGCGAAGGCGACATCGCCGTTACAGACGACGCTGTCGGCCTGAATCTCCTCGCCGCCCTTCAACCGAACGCCGCGTGCCGTCGGTTTGCTTCGGGTCGGCTCGATCAGGATTTCATCGACCTCGGTGTTCAGCCGCGTCGTCCCGCCGAGCGCCGTGAGCAGCTCGCCGAACGCCTTGACTATCGACCCGGTTCCGCCCATCGCGTACCAGACGCCCCACTTTTTCTCCAAAAAGTGGATCAGCGTGTAGATGTTCGTCGTCTGGAACGGGTTGCCGCCGACGAGCAGCGAATGGAACGAAAACACCTGCCGCAAGCGCTCGTCCTTGATGAACTTCGAGACGTAGGTGTAAACCGAGCGGTGCGAGCCGAGTCGAATCAGATCGGGCAGCACCTTTAGCATCGCGCCGAACTTGTCGAACGATTGGTCGATCAGGCCGAACCCGGTGTTGAAGATGTCCTCGGTCGTCCCGATGAACCGCTCGTAGCCGACTACATCGTCGGGGTTGAACCGCTCGATCTGGCGAATCAGGTTGTCGCGGTCGGCGTTGTAGTGAAAAACCGAGCCGTCCTCGAACCGAATCTGGTAGAACGGATCGACCGGGACGAGCTGAACGTGATCGGATAGCTTCTCGCCGGCGGCCTGAAAGACCTCCTCAAACAGCCACGGCGCGGTCACGACGGTCGGCCCGCCGTCGAAGGTAAAGCCGTCCTGCTCATAGACGTAAGCCCGACCGCCGAGCTTGTCGCGCTTCTCGACGAGTGTGACGGTGTGTCCCTTGGCCTGCAAGCGAATGGCCGCAGCCAGTCCGCCGAAGCCGCTGCCGATGACGACGATCTTCATAATTCCGGGATAGGTTCGCGTTCGGCTCGACAAGGCGCAGAGCCGACCCAAAGGTTCCCGCTATCGCTTCGTCGCCGAGAGCAACAACTCGCGTTCGGTGCTGGTCAGCGCGGTCATCCCGTCGGAAGCGATCTTGGCGAGGATGCGGTCGATCTCCGCACGCGGCGTTTCGCGGACGATTCGGGCTTCCTCGACGACCGGTTCCGGCTCGCGGCGCGGCAACTCGTCAGCCGTCGGGACGGAACGCGTGGGCGGGACGACGAGCGTCGGCTCGGTCGGCATGATCCGGTCGCGGCGGAAGGCGCTCAGGCCGGGGATTGAGCGGGTCGTGATCGCCATGAAGAGGTAGGCCGTCACAAGTCCGCCCAAGTGCGCGAAGTGGGCCACGCCCGATTGCGTCCCGGTCACGCCGAGCAGCAGTTCCATCGCGAAGAACACGATGACGAGGTATTTTCCCTTGATCGGGACGAAGTAGAGGAACACGAGCGCGTCGGGAAACAGCAGCCCGAACGCCGTCAGCACGCCGTAGAGCGCGCCCGAGGCGCCGACAGCCGGGGCGACGGGCCAGAGCAGCCAGTAGGCGAGTCCGCCGCCGAGCGCGCAGAGCAGGTAGAACAGCAGAAATTTCAGCCACCCGAACACCTGTTCGACCGCCGCGCCGAACATCCAGAGCGCGAACATGTTGAACAGGATGTGGCCGAACCCGCCGTGCAAAAAGGCGTGGGTCAGCAGTTGCCACGGGCGGAAAAAGTCGCCCGGTTGCAGCGAGAGCCAGTTGTAGAGATCGCCTTTTTGGCCGCCAGCGAACCCGAGCAGGTTGAACGCGACGAAGATCAGCACGTTCAGCACGAGCAGCGTTTTGGTCACCGGCGGCAGGCCGGGCTGTTGAAACGTCTCTTGTGCGGTGTAAATTCGAGCCATGTCAGGAGCGTGTGGGGTTGAATAGATCGCGCTCCGGTTTGGCAACATCTGTTCCCCGCATCGTCCGCAGCCCCGCTTATCAGCCCGCTTTGTCATGTCCGACGCGCCGATTCTCGTCCTCTCGATCCGCGAACTCGAGGAGCTGATCCAGTCCTTTCTGACCGAATATCTCAAGCAGCGGACGAAGGAGACGAAGGGCACCTACGAGCGGGCGCTGCGCGAGTTCGTCCGCTTCTTCGCCGCCGAACGCGGCGCGTTTCGCTTCACGTCGGACGATGTCGAGCGCTACAAGACGCACCTCAGCGACGCGCGGCAACTGCATCAGGTCTCGGTCAGCACCTACCTGACGAGCCTGCGGCGGCTGTGTCAGTATCTGGTGGATCGCGGGCTGCTGCCGGAAAACCCGGCCCGAGCGGTCGGTGGCAACAAGCGCCCCGGCGACCATTCTCGCGGCGTGCTCTCGCTAACCGACATCGACCGACTCTTCGCCGCCATCGAGCCCGCGACGCTGCTCAACCGGCGCGACCGGGTCGCCGTCCGCTTGATGCTCTCGAGCGGCTTGACCGAGATCGAGATCGTTCGGGCCGACGTGGGCGATCTGGGCCGGACGCCGTCGGGCGGGTGGCAGTTGCCGGTTCAGGGGAAGGGGCGCGAGATCAAGGACGAGGTCGTTGAGGTGTCCGACGAGGTGATCGGCGAACTCGACGGCTACCTGCGGCTGCGCGGTGGAACCGGGGCGCTCGATCCAGCCGAACCGCTGCTCGCCTCCCACGGCCACCGCTCCGACGGCGGTCGGCTGACGACGCGTGCGCTGCGGCAGCGGATCAACGGCCACCTGCGCGCCGCCGGGCTGAAGCGGAGCGGGATCTCGCCGCATTCGTTGACCCACACGGCCGCGCTGCTCATGCTCGACGCTGGGCTGTCGCTCGAAGAAGTCCAGCGTCGAATGCGCCACGGCACGCCAGCGACGACGCAGATCTACCTGCGACAGGTCGGCACGCTGCACCGCCCCGACACCGCGCTGCCCGACCTCGAACGCATCGCCTCCGATTCAATTGATTCGCTAAGTGAATCGGCATAGTTCGTTGCAGAGCAATGGATTGTCCGCTTATCCTGATAGAGAACTGAAGCAAGAAATGGCGAAATCGAGCCTGCCGACGTGGTCGCAACTGAAGCCGGTCATCGTCGGACTCGACCGCGAGTCGCTGACCGAGATGCTCCGCGTGCTCTACGCTGCCTCGGCCGACAACCGGACGTTCGTCGCGGTCCGCTTGCTCGCACCGGGCGACCGGCGGGCGGCGCTGGAGGAGTACCGGCAGCAAGTGATCGAGCCGTTCTACCCGAAGCGCGGCTCGTTCGGGAAGCTGAACTTTGCGGCGGCGAAGCGGGCAATTCGGTCGTACCGGAAAGCCTCCGGCGACCTGGACGGGACGGCCGAGCTGATGCTGACCTACGTCGAGAGTGGGGTGCGGTTCGCCAACGAGTACGGGTCTGGGATGGCGCGGCTCGAGACGAGCGTCGCGTCGGTGCTGAACGACCTGGCGACGCTGCTTGCCTCGCCCGATGGCGCCGCCGCCTTCTCGACGCTCGAACCCCGACTCCGCCGCTTGGTCCGGCAATCCGGCGACATCTGGGGCCTCGGCGCCGAGATCGACGATCAAATCTCGACCCTGTTCAGCCTGTACGATGTCTGAAGAAGCTGTCGGCTATCAGCTAGAGCGGTAAGCACAGAGATTTTAAGATTGCTTGAGCAAAGATAACCGTTGAGGCTCATGTGTAAATGAGGTGCAACCACCGCAGTAGACTCCACCGCCGAGCCTCTCACTCCGCCGTAAGCGACATGGCAATCCCGTGTCTCGCAGCACTGCAAATCGGGATTGCGTCGTCGATGCGCTCCTCGCAAGCACAG
>JBBSVG010000300.1:0-4614 GCA_038233775.1 Bacteroidota bacterium
CATCCCGGCCAGCGGCATCTGGTCGTGACAGCCGAACCTGTCGCGCTCGGCGGTCGGCAGGGGTTGAAGATCAGTTGGCGCGACCGGGGACCGGGCTTCACGGCCGAAGCGCTGCAACGGGCGTTCGAGCCGTTCTTCACGACCAAGCACGAGAACGTCGGACTCGGCCTGACGGTCTGCTACAAGCTCGTCCACGAACACGGCGGCGAGATTGAGATCGACAGCCAACCGCAGCACGGCACGGCGGTCCACGTCACGCTCCCGATGGCGACAACGTGACCGGCAGCCGAACGGGCACCGTCCTTGCAAAACCGGGCGCCGTATCGACGTTTTCCAAGTGATCTCCGAGGCTTCCCATGCGTCTGCCCCTGTCTCTGACCGCGCTCGCCTGCGCGACGATGCTGTTCGTCGGTTGCACCGACACGAGCACCGGCCCTGATCCCGATCCTGTCGCCAAAGCGTCCGTCACCGGCAACTTGACCATCGTCGGCAACCAAGGGACGGCCAGCGGCCAGATCACCAACATCGGGTCATCGACGATCCAAGCCGGTTACGGCGTCGAGATCATCCTGAAGCGCAAAGGCACCGGCGCGACACTCTCGCCGACGTTCACCGCCCGGCCCGGCCAGTCCATCGCCCCCGGCGCGAAGGTCACGTGGACCAAGACGATCAACCCCGGCAGCGACTGGACCCTGGCCGATGTCGATGCCGCCGCGACGGTCTATCAGTTCGACTCCGGCGTCAACGCCCGGCGGGTGCGGCTGGCGCTGCGCTGACCCCTCTGCTGAACGCGAAACGGCCCGGCTTCTCTGTGAAGTCGGGCCGTTTCGCGTTCGGTGCGCCGTCGATTCCGTTCACTTTGCGCCCAAGTGAAGTCGATCTCCGTTCGTGGTGAGCCTGTCGAATCCATGAACGGAGCTACCGCTGCCGTCTTTCGACAATTTCAGGACGAGCCGTCGCTCTACAGAAAGCACTTGTCCGCTCAGCTTTTCGGCGCGATGGGTCGAGCGATGAGAATGCCGGTGCTCCGCGAGTTGCCCATCAGGTACTCGGCCAGCGGTTGCTCGGTCAGTTGAACCGACTTGCCGACGATGGGTTCGTGCAGAAAGTGTAGCGCGCCGGAGCTTTTGCGGTAAGCCAATCCGGTGTGCGAGACGAGCAACCCCGGCACTGTCGTCGTAATGCCGATGATGTCGCCCGTCTGCATCCGACCGGCGACAGCGGAGATCTGCTCTTTCGGGACGTAGTAGCGGCGCCGCTCGTTCAGCCGCGCCTCGATCCCGCGCAGCGCCCCGACGGCGGTTGAGTCGCCAGCCAGCACGGGATAGGCGCTGCGGTGCGTCGTCATGAAATCGATCTGCTTGCCCAGCACCTCGCCGCCGACCAGTTGACCGACGAGTTGGACGTTGCCGCGACGGGCGTTGTCCTCCATCCACTCCTCGAAATAGTGCAGTCGGCTGATATATCCCGACCGCTCGCCGCCCCGATAGCGGATCGCCTGCAACTGGTTGCCGAAGTCGCGAACCGTCGTCCCGCCGGTGCGGAGCGTCCGGGCGAAGGCAAGGCTGATCTCGCAGAACGTCACGCAGTCGAGTCCGCTGAGCGTAATCATCAGCTTCTCGGCGCCGCTGTCGTCGAGCGTGTGTTCGACGTAGGGCGTGCCGAGCAGCGTCCAGCCGAACGCGCCGACCGTCTCGCCCATCGGTTTCGCGGCCCAGTTGCCCCGGCGACCGAGCGCGAGCGTGGCGACGATCAACTGCGCGTCGTCCGGCGAGACGACCCAATCGGCGGGCAATTCGTCGTCTGCTGCGCGGGCCGGACGCGACAGCCCGAGCGTGGCGACGCCGAGCCCGGCGAGTTGGAGAAAGCGGCGGCGATCCATTGGTGCGTGCATGGCAACTCCTCTGTCAGAACGGCGCGTCGCCGTCGGGCGGCGGGGCGAAGCTCGGGGCGAGGCCGCCGAGCGGCGGGGCTGGCGCGCCGTAGCTGTCGGCGGCAGGCAACAGGTAATCGGCCGAGTTGTACTGCGTCGCGAGGTTCTCGAACCGCGCGTAATCCTTGACGAAGGCGACCTTGACGTGACCAATCGGCCCGTTTCGCTGCTTGCCGACGATGATCTCGGCAATGCCCTCGGTCGAGTTTCCATCCTCGTCCACGGTGATGTTGTATTTCTCCGGGCGGTGCAAGAAGAGCACCACGTCGGCGTCCTGCTCAATGGAGCCGGACTCGCGCAGGTCGCTCAGGATCGGCCGCTTGTCGCCGCCGCGCTGCTCGACCGCACGGGAAAGCTGCGAGAGCGCAATCACCGGGACGTTGAGTTCCTTCGCCAGCGCTTTCAGCGAGCGCGAGATGTGCGCGATTTCCTGCTCGCGGCTGGCAGCCGATTTCGGACCGCTCATCAACTGCAAGTAGTCAATAATAATCAGCTTGATGTCGTGCTCGCTCTTCAGCCGCCGCGCTTTGGCCCGAAGCTCCAGAATGCTCAGCCCCGGCGTGTCGTCGATGAACAGCTTGGCTTTCGCCAACTCACCGACTTTGGTCGAGAGCTTCATCCAATCGGCGTCCGGCAGCCGACCGGTGCGGACGGCGTGGGCATCGACCCGCGCTTCGGCGCAGAGCAACCGCATCGCAAGCTGCGTCGAACTCATCTCGAGCGAGAAGAACCCAATCGCGATATTGTGATCGACCGCCGCATTCCGCGCCGCAGACAGCGTAAATGCGGTTTTGCCCATGGAGGGCCTAGCGGCGACGATGATCAGGTCGGACGGTTGGAAGCCGCTGAGGATGTCGTCGAGCGCGGTCATCCCGCTCGGTACGCCGGTGACGCCGCCGGCGCGGTTGTGGTTCGCCTCGATCTGCTCGAACGCCTGCATCAGGATCGGCTTGATCGGGACAAACCCTTTGCGTAAATGGCTCTGCGAGATGGCGAAAATCTGTTGTTCCGCCTCGTCGAGCAACCCGAACGCGTCTTCTGAGCCTTGATACGCGATGCTGGAGATCTGGCCGCTGACCGTGATCAGCTTCCGCAGCAGCGACTTCTCCATGATGATGCGGGCGTGGTACTCGATGTTCGCCGCGCTCGTCACCTTGCTCGTCAGTTCCGTCAGGTAAAACGCGCCGCCGACTTCTTGGACCTGTCCCCGGCGACGCAGTTCCTCCAGCAGTGTGATCGAATCGACCGGTTCGCCCCGGTCGAACAGCGTGACCATCACGTTGTAGATCTTCTGATGCGCGTCGCGGTAGAACACGTCAGGGTTGTCGCCGCCGAGCACTTCGAGCGCACGGGTGACGGCCTCGCGCTCGATCAGCATCGCGCCTAAGACATACGCTTCCACATCGACGGCCTGCGGCGGGATGCGACCGGCCGCCTCGAGATCGACCGGACGCGGACCGTCGCCGCCGCCGGAGCGTCGGTTGGACGAACCCGACTTCAGCATCGCGCCGAGCGGGTACGCGCCGTATTTGTCCTCGTCGAAGATCTTGCCCATGAACAGCCGTCAGCGGAAAAAGGAAAAAATCAGGCGTCGTAGGCGCGGCGCAGCGCTTTCAGGTCTTCCCACGCCGGCCGCTTCCACGCTTCGTTGCGGAGCAGCGCGGCCGGGTGGTACGTCACAAACACGCGAATGCCGTGGAACTCATGGGCGCCGGCCGACTCGCGCAGCTTCATCATCGAGTCGTTCCGGCCCAGAATCGTGTTCGCCGCGACCTTGCCGAGCACCAGGATGAACGGCGGGTCGATCAGCGCGATCTGTCGCCGGAGGTAGCCCTGACAGGTGTCCACTTCGTCGGCGTGCGGGTCGCGGTTGTTCGGGGGACGGCACTTGACGATGTTGGCGATATAGACATCTTCTCGGGAAAAGTTGACCGCCGCGAGCATCTTCGTCAACAGCATCCCGGAGCGACCGACGAACGGCTCACCGCGCTCGTCCTCGTCGGCCCCCGGCGCCTCGCCGATGACCAGCAGCCGCGTCTTCGGGTCGCCGACGCCGAAGACGACGTGTTTGCGGGTCGCGCCGAGCGGACACTTTAAGCAGCCGTTGATCTGCCCGTAGAGCATCGGCAGATCGGTCGCGGCGGCGATCTCGGGCGGAACGATCACTTCACCGGCAGCGGTCTTGGTCGGTCCGCCGCGATACGGATCGGCCGGGTCGCCGGTCGGGGCGGTCGGCGCGGCTTGAGGCAGCGGACCCTCGCCGTAGGCCGTCGCGGCGGTCGGCGGCGGATCGGCGGGCGCGGCAGGACGGCTGTCGCCGACCGGCAGCACGTTGCCGAACAGGTCGCGTTGCTGCACGAGAAACCTCCGGGCATCGGTCAGAACACGGCGCACGTCGTCGGCCGACGGCGCAAAAGCGGCGGAATCGTCCGGCGTCATGCGATGAGCAGAATGCGGATCAGGGGACAGCGGGGCGACAACATACGCAGCCTGACCGACCGGATCAACCCGCCAGCGATTCCGTTCGGCGACGGCCAGCGGCGAGCGCGGCGACGGCGTCGAGGATCGCGTCGGCGACGGCGGTTTTTTGCATCAGCGGCAGCTCGTGCGGCGTTGCGTCGCGGCCGATCAGCGTGACGACGTTCGTCGCGTGACCGAACCCGGCGCCAGTCGTCAGCGGA
>JBBSVG010000301.1:0-4607 GCA_038233775.1 Bacteroidota bacterium
CAGCGGCGGCGCTGACAGCCTGCCGGTGTCGCCGGTCGGCGCCGCGCCCACATTATCAGAACAGGAGCGTTTCGATGGCAATCAAAGTCGGCATCAACGGGTTCGGGCGGATCGGGCGGCTCGTGCTGCGGGAGATCATGACGCGCAAGGACGACATCAATGTCGTCGGGATCAACGACCTGACCGACGCCAAGACGCTGGCGCACCTGCTGAAGTACGACTCGGTCCACGGCCGGTTCAACGGCACCATCACGGTCGATGGCTCGGACCTGATCGTCAACGGCGACCGGATTCGGGTCACGGCTGAGAAAGACCCGGCCAAGCTGCCGTGGGGCGAGTTGGGCTGCGAGGTCGCCATCGAAGCGACCGGCGTCTTCCGCAAGCGCGAGCAGTGCATGCTGCACATCCAGGCCGGCGCGAAGAAGGTTATCCTGACCGTTCCGTCGAAGGACAAGGTCGATGCGACCATCGTCATCGGCGTCAACGACCACACGCTGACCGGCGACGAGCAGGTGGTTTCGAACGCCTCGTGCACAACCAACTGTCTGGTTCCGATGGTCAAGATCCTCGACGACGCCTTCGGGCTCGAACAGGGGATGATGACGACGATCCACTCGTACACCAACGATCAGCGCATCCTCGACCTGCCGCACGAGGATCTGCGTCGCGCCCGTGCGGCGGCGCTCTCGATCATCCCGACCTCGTCCGGCGCCGACAAGGCTGTCAGCGAGGTGCTGCCGTATATGAAGGGCAAGGTTCAGGGGATGGCGATGCGCGTCCCGACGCCCGACGGCTCGGTGACTGACTTTACCGTCATCTTGAAGCGCGACGTCACGGCCGAGGAAGTCAACGCTGCCTTCCGCACCGCCGCCGAGGGGCCGATGAAGGGGATCGTCGAGTACACCGAGGACGAGATCGTCTCGATGGACATCATCGACAACCCGCACTCGTGCATCTTCGACTCACAGACGACCATCGCCGCCGGGCGGTTTGTGAAAGTGCTTGGCTGGTACGACAACGAGTGGGGCTACTCGAACCGGGTCGTGGACCTGATCGAGCTGCTGATGGGGCAGAAGCCGAAGGCGATGGGCAACGGGCAGGAGTCCGGCGCCGCCAAGGGTCAGAACGCGACCGTGACGGGCAAAGGCGCCGATGTGCTGTCGGTCTGACGCGAACCTGCCGGACACCAAGCGGCGGTCGGGGCAACACGCTCTGACCGCCGCTTTTTTGTGGCCTTTGATAACGCGCCCGTCGTCCGCGCCCTCGTTGCCTGTCATCCTGAGCAGAGCGACCGATCTCACGCTGAGTTCAACGGAAGTCGGCTGTGGTGGCTCCGCTCATGGATTCGACAAGCTCACCACGAGCGGAGAACAGCGGTCCTCTTGCTTGCGATTTTCAAGAGTTCAAACGATCAAAATTATTCGCTGTAATGCGGGCGTTGCAGCGGGCGACGGGCGTCGAGCACGCCGGCGTGGTACGCGTAGGGCCAGTAGCGGCGGCCGTCGTGGATGGCGAGCGTGACGTTCAGCGGCGGCGTGTTGGTCAGCCGGGCGTACTCGTCCCTTGGCATCTCGTAGATCGCCTCGTCGATGTAGATCCGGGTGCCGGGCGTCGGGCCGTCGTCGTAGGTCCGGGTCGGTCCGGCGACCAGCGGCAAGCGGATGATGGACTTGACCATTCGCACCTGGAGCGGCTGCCGGGCGCTGATCGGGACGCCGATCTCGCTCCGGTAGATGACCTGAACCTTCATCAGTTCGGCGCTCTCGGGGACGCCCGGCTGCTTGGGGAGCGCGCTGAACGTCGGCACCGGGTACGGCGTCGAGCGCTCGTCGCCCATCGCGTCGGCCTCGGGCATGGCGGCGCTCTGGCCCGTCGAGGAGCAGCCAGCGCCCAACGGCGAGAGCCCGACGAGGGCGGCGAGCAGCAACGGGACGAAAAAACCGTCGGGACGGCGCGAGCGGTGGTGGACGGGTCGCATGAGATTTCCCTCTCAGGTGTCGATGACGCGAAACTCGACCCAAACAGGTCTCAGGGTCGGCACTCAGATGAACATACGCAAGCTCGGGACGATTCCGTTCCGTCGAGGAAACGCAGGGTTCTTGACTTAATGATTAAGCTTGCTTAAATTGAATCTCATGGCTGTTTCATTCTGACGCTGGGCGGAGAGCTGATGCGACGATGGATCGGGCTGGCGGTGGTGGTTCTGGCCGGCGAGGCGCAAGCGCAAATACGGGTCGTGCCGCCGCTGGTGACGGATCGGCCGGACCGGACCGAGAGCAGCGTCGTGGTGCCGACCCGAGGCGTGCAGCTCGAATGGGGCGTTGAGGTGCATCGACCGGCGCGGAATAAATTCGTCGTCGGTAGCGCCCCGCTGATCCGCATCGGACTCGGGCGCGGGATCGAGCTGCGTCTCGACCGGGTGATCGAAGGCGAGTACACCTCCAATCTTCAGTCGTCCGGCTACCGGGAGACGACGCACGATGTCACGCTGTTCGGGCTGAATCCGGGCGCGAAGGCGGTGCGGTCGGTGGGCGAGCGCGGCGCCGTCGGGGTGATCGGTCAGGTCGATCTCGACGCGCCGCTGCGGCCCACGCCGATTGGCGGCGAACTGATCGGGCTCTGGGCGGTGGATCTCAGCGACCGGCTGGGGCTGTCGGGCAACACCGGGATCGCGCTCGAGCGGCGCGCGCACCCGGCGTACTGGCAAACGCTCTCGCTCGCCGTCGGGTTGGGCAACCGGACGGGCACTTATGTCGAAGGCTACTTCGACCGCACCGCCGACGGCGACTGGCTGCCGACGCTCAACGGCGGCCTGACGGTGCTGCTGACGCCGACCGTCCAGCTCGATCTCTCCGGCGGCAGCACCCGGCAGGCCAAGCGACAGACCCCGTTCGTCGGGCTGGGCGCTTCGGTGCGCTGGTGAGACGCCGCCGGGCAAGCGGGACGATATGGCGAAGGGCAAGACAGACTTACACAAGCAGATACTTCAAAGGCGGAACATGACGGATCTGGATCTGCTGGTCAAGCCGGATGATGTGGCGGCGAAGGCGTCGCTTTCGGAGGTCCACCGCAGCGTGCCGGTGACGGGCAAGGGGTGGCTGCGGCGGTTTTTATCGTTCGCGGGACCGGGCTATTTGGTCAGCGTCGGCTACATGGACCCCGGCAACTGGGGCACCGATCTGGCCGGCGGCGCCCGGTTCGGCTACGCGCTGATCTGGGTGATTTTGGTCTCGAACCTGATGGCGATGCTGTTGCAGACGCTCTGCGTCCGGCTCGGCGTCGCGACCGGTCGCGATCTGGCCCAAGCGTGCCGCGACTATTATTCGAAGCCGGTCGCCATCGTCCTCTGGATTCTGTGCGAGATCGCCATCATCGCCTGCGATCTGGCGGAAGTGATCGGCTCGGCGGTCGGACTGAACCTGCTGTTCGGCATCCCGCTCATGTGGGGCGTGCTGATCACCGGGTTTGACGTGCTGCTCCTGCTCGGCGCGATGAGCTTCGGCTTCCGCAAGATCGAGGCGATCATCCTGACGCTGGTCGCGACCATCGCCGGTTGCTTCGCGCTACAAACGTTCCTCTCGCATCCCGATTGGAGCGCGGTCGCTCACGGCACCTTCGTTCCGTCGATCCCCACCGGCGGCGCGTTCCTCATCGCCATCGGGATTCTGGGTGCGACGGTCATGCCGCACAACCTGTATCTGCACACGGCGCTGGTTCAGACGCGGGCCAGCGACCCGACGCCCGAGGGGAAGCGCGAGGCGATCCACTTCAACACGGTCGATACGATCCTGGCGCTTGGGTTCGCTTTCTTCGTCAACGCGGCGATTCTGGTGGTTGCTGGGGCGGTGTTCCACGCCAATGGCCGCTTCGATGTGTCGGAGTTGCAGGACGCCTACCAACTGCTCTCGCCGCTGCTCGGCGCCCCGATTGCGGCGACGGCCTTTGCGGTCGCACTGCTCGCCAGCGGCCAGAGTTCGACCATCACCGGGACGCTCGCCGGGCAGATCGTCATGGAAGGGTTTCTGAACATTCGGATCAAGCCGTGGGTCCGGCGGCTGATCACGCGCTCGCTGGCGATCATCCCAGCGCTGATCCTGATCTCGATCTCCGGCGGCAAAAACACCATCGAGCTGCTGATCTGGTCGCAGGTCGTCCTCTCGATGCAGCTCTCATTCGCCATCTTCCCGCTGATGATCTTTACCTCCGATCCGGTCAAGATGGGGCCGTTCGTCAACTCGACCGCGATCAAGATCGTCGGCTACACCGTTTGCACGGTCATCGCGGCGCTGAACGTGTATCTGCTGTACGACACCATCGGGCCGCTGTGGATGGGGCTGCTGATGGCCGCGATGCTCGGGTTCGCCGGTTGGGCGCATTTTATTTATCGCCCCTCGACCGCCCCGGCGCGCTGAGGCAGGGCACACGAACGGGTCGGCCCGGTGTTGATCGCTTAACTGGCGGCCACATCAGGCCGACCCGCTGCGTTTTCTCACCGGACCTCGACCCCATGGCTACGCTGACCATCCTCAACCTGCCGGACACCACCCTCGAACCGCGCTCCGACGAGTCGGTGTTGCTCGCCGCCGTCCGCACCGACACGACGTGGA
>JBBSVG010000302.1:0-4592 GCA_038233775.1 Bacteroidota bacterium
TGATCGCCCAAGTGCGCGAGATCCAGCGCGAGGCGAGCTTCCGACCGTTAGAAGGGCGCAAGCGGATCGTCATCGTCTGTGGCGCGGAACTGCTGCGCGAGGAAGCGTCGAACGCGGTCTTGAAGCTGCTGGAGGAGCCGCCCGCGCACCTACAGTTCCTGCTCACGACCGGTCGACAGGAGCAAGTGCTGCCGACGATTCTCTCGCGCTGCCAGCCGGTTCGGCTCGACCGCCCGACGGCCGACGAGGTCGCCGACGCGCTGGTCCGGCGCAAAGGGTTGGGCGAAGGTCCGGCCCGGTTGCTGGCCCGGCTCTCGGGCGGCTCGTACCCCGAATCGGTCCGGCTGATGGACCGCGACCTGATGGCCCGTCGGGCGGAAGCGCTGGAGTTTCTCCGCGCCGTCGCCCGGCTGTCGGTGGCGAAGTTGCAGGACGGGATCGAGTCGGCCTCGGCCGGAAACAACCGCGAGCGGGTCGTCGAGCTGCTCGACGTGTTGGCGCTCTGGTTTCGCGATGTGCTGGTGCTGCGGACGATGCCCGGCGAGCGCAACCGGCTGGTTAACATCGATCAAGCCGAGCCGCTGGTCCGGTTCGCCGAGGCGTATCCCGGCCTCAACGTTGAGCAAGCCGTCGCCCATCTGACCGAGGCGCGGGCCGATATTCTCTCGAACGTCTCGCCCGGCCTCGTCCTGACGACGCTCGCCTTCCGCCTGCACCGCTTGCTCCAGACCGCCGCCGCCGCCTGACGAATCACAACAGTCCGAGCAAGGCGCTGCGGGCTTGAATGGCTGCGAGGGCGAGGCCGGTGAGATCGACCGCACCAGCGGCGATCTCGCTGTCGCTCAAGTGCTCGATGGCGGCGAACCGGTCGGCCAGCCGGACGGCGGCCATCGTCTGGCTGCTCGATTTCAGCGTGTGCCCGATGCGGCGGACCACGACGCCGTCGCCGGCCGCGACCGCACGGCGTAGGGCGGCGAGTTGCTCGGTCAGATCGGTCAGGTACGAGTGGACGAAGTCGGCCAGCAACTCGGGCGAGTTGTCGGTGAGCACCTCTTGTAGCTCGGCCAGTTGGTCGGGGTCGAGCACGTCGTCGAGCAGGGACATCGGGGTTGGGGCAGAAGAAAGCCGGTTACGCCGCCGACGGCGGATCGTCGGTCTCCTGTAGAACCACAGAAGCGTCGCCGCCGGTTTCCTCGGCTGAACTGTCGATCAGGCCGAGCGCCTTCAACCGGCGCCAGAGCGTGACGCGGGAGATGCCCAGCCGCTTCGCCGCCGCGATGGTCCCGCCGCCGCTGGCAGCCATGACCGCTTGGATGAAGCGCGTTTCAAGGTCGGCCAGCGTCAGCCCGTCGATCTGGGCCAGCTCGGTCCAGAGGTCGCCGCTGCCGGTCGGCCCGTCGCCCTGCCGCGTCGCCGTTGCGGTTGAGCGACTTGCGGCGGCCAGCAATGCGGGATCGGCGGTGCGCCGGATGGCTGGCGGCAGGTCGTCGAGTTCAACCCGCGAGCCGTTCATCAACGTCAGCGCCCGCTCGACGGCGTTCTGCAACTCGCGCACGTTGCCCGGCCAACTGTACGCCTCGACGCAAGCCCGAACCTCGGGCACGACGGTCGGAACCGTCATATGTCGACGTTTGGCGCCGTCGCGGAGGAAATGGCTCCATAGCATCGGGATGTCGTCGGGCCGCTCGCGCAGCGCCGGGACGGTCAACTCGACCACCGCCAGCCGGTAGTACAGATCCTCGCGAAACCGTCCGGCGGCGACCTCGGCTTGCAGGTCGCGGTTCGTCGCCGCGACGACCCGAACATCGACCTTGCGCGGCGTTGCTTCCCCGACCCGACTCAACTCGCGGTTCTGTAGAAATCGCAGCAGCTTGACTTGCGCGGACGGGTCCATCTCGCCGATCTCGTCGAGGAAAACCGTGCCCCGGTCGGCCGCCTCGATCTTGCCGCGTTGATCGACCGAGGCGCCGGTGAACGAGCCGCGCACGTGGCCGAACAGCTCGGATTCCTGCAGATCGCGGGGCAGTGCGCCGCAGTTGATCGGGATGAACGGTCCTTTCGACCGAGCGCTGTGGCTGTGGATCGCTTCCGCGACGAGTTCCTTGCCGACGCCGCTCTCGCCGAGCACCAACACCGTCACGTCCGACCGGCTGACCTTGCCGACCATCGACAGCAGCGCTTGGATCTCGCCCGAGGTGCCGACGATTTGGTCGAACCCGGCGTGCGAGGCGACCCGCGCCTCGAGCTGGGCGACCCGGACGGAGAGGCTGCGCTTCTCGACGGCCCGCTCGATGACGAGCATCAACTCGTCGGGCGATGCGCTCTTCAGTAGATAATCGTAGGCGCCCAACCGCATCGCCTCGAGCCCGGTTTGGAGCGTCCCGTTGCCGGTCAGGACGATCACCTCGACCTCCGGCGTCCGCGCCTTGACCAGCCGCAGCACCTCGATCCCGTCCATCGGCGCCATCTGCAGGTCGGTCAGGACGACATCGACCGGCGGCCCGGCGACGAGCGCGGCGGCGACCTCGGTCCCGGCCGGGACGTCGATCACAACATGGCCTCGACGAGTGAGCAGAGTCCGGTACACCAGCCTCGTGTGGGCGTGGTCATCGACGATGAGAATGTGCGCCATCGGTCGCGGGGAAGTGAGTGGGAGGGAGAGCGGCGGGGCGTCAAGTCGGGCGGTGGGTCCGGTTTAGCGGACGGCACACTCGACAGACCGGAGAGGATTTAACGAACGCGGGACACTTTTTCCGGCAGCGGTGTGGTTTAAGGGCCGGTTGCGCGACCCGATCTCGGGCGACGCGCCCTGTCCACAGATTCAGGAGACGACGATCATGAAGAAGGCAACCTTGACTGCTGCCGCCTTGCTGGCGGCTGGATTGACGACCGGCATCGGCACGGCGCAGGCGCAGTTGATGAACGCGGCCGACGACAGGCGCACCATTCAGGGCGGCATCGGCGCCGGGATCACCCTGCCGCTGGGCGACTTCGGCAAAGGCTACGACACCGGCTACCACCTGACGCTGCAGGGGACGTTCCGCCCCGGCTACGTCTCCTACATCCCGTTCGCCGTCCAGGGCGACCTGATGTACCACAACTTCGGCGGCAGCAGTTTCAACATCCTCAACACAACCTACAAGGGATCGGACATCAACCTCGTTGCCCTGATCGCCGCCGGGAAGTTCACCCTGCCGGTCAGCGCCGTCTCGCTCGAGGCGCTTGTCGGTGGCGGCCTCTACTACTTCAGCTACAGCGATGCAGAAGTGCCCAACTTCGTCACCGGTGGCACTCAAAAGATCAGCATTGACAGCAAGTTGACCGGCGGCTTCAACGGCGGCGTGAAGGCGCAGTTGAACTTCATCACGGCCGCGAAGATCTTCGTCGAGGCGCGCTACCACTACGTCCTGATCGGCGACGGCATCTCGATGCTGCCGATCACCGTCGGCGTCGCGTTCTGAGTTGTTGCGCTGTGCCTGTTGGACCGAAGCCGATCTTCCTGGGAAGGTCGGCTTCGCTGTGTTTAGCGGCGGCGCTCGTCGGGACTGCCGAGATCGACGAACGGCGAGCGGCGCGGTCGACGGTTGGGCGGCGTGCGGTCGTACCGGGCAACCGTCGCGGCCGAGCGGTGACCAGTCAGCCCTTGCACCTCAACGTACGACGCGCCGCCCTGGATCGCCAGCGCGATGGCCGCCTGCCGGAAGGCGTGCGGCGTAACATGTCCCTCGACCCCGGCCGTGCGGGCGATCTGCCGGACGATCCGCCAGACCGCATCGCCGGTCAACGCCGTCGGCAGCCCGGCCGGATCGAGTCGGCGGCGGGCGGCGGCGGCTAAATCGGCCCCGGTGAACAGCGGTGCGTCGGCCGTTCCGAGCGGCAGGCCGGCGGCCAGTCCGGTCCGAAAGTACGATTCAAGCGCCTCGCCTACAGCCGGGGTCAGCGGCACCTCGCGTCGGTCTGCTTCGGCCTCGCCAACCGTCAGCGTCGGGACGAACCCGACCTTCACATCGCTAACCCGGAGTCGAGCAACTTCGCTTCGGCGCAGCGCGCAGCCGGTCAAGAGCATCAAAATCGCGTAATCTCTGGCGCCGCGCAGCGTGGCGCGGTCGGGCACGCGCAGAAGCGAGCGCAGTTCGTCGCGACTCAGCGTTCCGCCTTTCGGTGCCCCAGCGAGGCTCGGCAGCGGACCGAGATCGGCCGGGTAGTACACCAGTCCGCCGACACCGGTCAGCCACTTCAGAAACATCCGCACAGCCGAGATCTTCCGGTGAACCGTGCGCGGGTTCGTCACCGCTCCGGCCTCGTCGCGCCGCGAAACGTCGTCGCGGTACGCCTCGACCATCGTCCGAATCGCGTCGGCCGGCCGGGTCCGCAGCTCGCCCAACCGGATCACGTCGTGCAGGTTGAGGAACTGCCGCACATCCACCCCGTAGGCCCGGCGGGTGCGGTCGGTTTGCAGCGTGGCGAGAAAGGCGTCGAGCGTGGGCGCGGGCATAACGGCGGGGTCGGTCGCGGAGAGGCGGGTAGCTGCAAGGTAGTGCTCAACGGCCGGTTGGTCAAGCGCCGGGCACCGGGCGGCACCGTTTTAGCCA
>JBBSVG010000303.1:0-4559 GCA_038233775.1 Bacteroidota bacterium
CAAGCCCGCCGTCTCGGCCGCGATGGTCGCCAGCGACTTTCCGACCCAAGAGATCTGGGGTTTCACGGTCGCTTTCTCCGATTCGAAACGCGCCCGCGCGACCATTAGAGCCGATCACGCCCCGACGCGGCCGCAGCCGACCGGCGGCGAGATCACCGCGCTCGACGGCCATGTCCAGGTCGATTTCTACGACCACGACGGCAAGCACCAATCGACGCTCCGCTCGCGACGCGCCACGGTCGAGCCCGCCACGCGCAACCTCGCCGCCTACGAACAGGTCGTTGTGACCTCCGACGACGGCAAGAAGCTCGAAACCGAGGAGCTTCACTGGCGCGACGACACGCAGCGCGTCTTCTCGGACCGCTTCGTCACGCTGACCACACCGACGCAGATCCTGCGCGGGACCGGGTTCGAGAGCGACCAAGAGTTGCGGAACTACATCGTCCGGCGCCCGACCGGGCAGGCAACCGTGACTCCGGGGGCGACCAATGGCTTCTAATCGCCGCTTCCTGCTGCTGCTCGTGCTGTTGCTGTGGATGCCGGTTGGGCTGCACGCCCAATCGGCACCGGGCGAACCGGTCGTGCTCGAGGGCGCCGATTCGCTCGTCTCGGTCACGGTCGGCGGCGTCGTCGCGCAGCAACTCGTCGGACACGTCCGGCTGCGGCAAGGGACGCTGGCGCTCGACTGCAACCGGGCCGTGTTCTATCAGGCCGAGAACCGCGTCACGCTGTCCGGCGATGTCCACGTCGTCCGCGACGAGGTCACCTTAACCGCCGACGACGGCGCCTACGACGGCAACCGCCGAGTTGCGACGTTCAGCGGCCACCTGCGGCTCGACGACGGCCGCGTCGTGCTGACGAGCGAGCGCGGCGATTATGCGCTCGATCCGAAACGGGCGACCGCTTCCGGCAACGTCCATCTGGTCCAGCAATCGGACGGGACGACGCTGACCAGCCAGACGCTGACCTACGACCGCCCCGCCGCCGTCCTGCTGGCTCGCGGCCGACCGGTCACGATCCTCTCGGGCGCGACGACCGTGACCGCCGATTCGCTTCGCTACGAACAAACGCCGCAGCGGACCGAGGCGGTCGGCGCGGTCCGAATCACCAACCCGAAACAGCGGGCGGTGCTGACCGGCGGCTTCGGCGAGTACCGCCGGCCGACCGCGTACAGCCGCTTGACCCGCTCGCCGCGACTGGAGCAGATCGACACGAGCGCCGCCGGTCGCCGTGACACGCTGATCTTGACGAGCGCGGTGATGGAGGCGTTTCAGGACACGACCCGGCCGCGTCGCTTCGTCGCCACCGACGCCGTCGTGCTGACTCGCGGCGATCTCGTCGCCCGTGGCAAACTGGCCGTGTACGCGCTCGACCGGCAGCAGATTTTTCTGACCGCCGATTCTGCCAAACGCCCGATTGCGTGGTACGGCCGGACGCAGGTGACGGGCGATTCGATCACCGTCGGCTTGGCCGCCGACCGCTCGCTCGAATCGGTCGTCGTGACCGGCGAGCCGCTGGCGATGAGCCGAACCGATTCCGTCGTCGCGCTGACGGTTCCGGCCCGACCGGCCGAGCGGTTCGACCAGTTGGGCGGCAAAACATTGACGATGCGCTTCGGCGGCAGTCGCTTGGCTGGGCTTGAGATGGTCGGAGAGGCCGTCAGCTTATACCATCGGACCGAGCGCGACAGCGCCGGGCACGAGCTTCCGGCCGGGGCGAACAAGGCGTCCGGCGACCGGATTCGGCTCGGCTTCGACGACGCGACCGGTTCCGTCGCCACGATTCGCGTCATCGGCGACCCCGAGGGAACGCTCGTCCCGGAAACGATGCGCCGCGACCTTGACTTGCCCGGCGCCGTCTGGCGTGGTCCCGAGCGCCCCGACATTCGGACGCGGCTCGCCCCCGCCGATCTCACCGCCCCGGCGACGAAGCCCGTCCCGACGAAGCCACGGTCGAAGCCCAAACCGCCGCGCAAACATCGCGGCTGAGTTGGCCTTGTCTTGATCCCCTCTGATTGCGCTTGCCGTCGATGGTCCGCTCCCGGCCCGATCTCCACCCGGCTCCGACTGCACGTCAGGTGCTGATCGGCTGTGCCCTCGCCATCCTCGGTTTCGCCGGGTTCATCTTCGCGACCCATTGGGTGCAGGGGCGGACAACCTCCTTCGGTCAGGCGCTGTTGTGGGCGGCGCCGGTCTGCCTCCTGTGGGCGCTGGCCGTTCCACTCGTGGCTCGACTCGACCGAATGGCGGACGGGTTCGGCCGAGGCAGGGCGCTGGCGATTCATCTCGTCGGGGCGGTAGGCGTATCGCTGGTGATGGCGGTTGCCCGGCTGGCGCTCGGCTGGGCGTGGGCGCCGAACGAGATCGGCGGGGCGGCGCTGATGCAGAGCGGGGTGCGGTTTTTCGGATTGGGGCTGCTGGTTTATGCGGCCCTTGTCGGTCTGATCCACGCCCTGCGCCCGGTGCCCCCGCCGCCACAGTCCGACCCAACGGCTCCAGCAGAACCCAGCTTCCCGGATGCGCTGTCCGCCGGTCTGCCGGAAGCGCCCGATTCGGTGACGGTCGTCGTCCGGGGACGCTCCATCGCGGTGCCGTGGCGGGCGGTGGGGTGGATCGAGGCCGCCGGTAACTACGCCACGTTGCACACCGGTGGCAAGACCCACCTGATTCGGCAGACGCTACAGCAACTGGAAGACACGCTCGACCCGGCCCGGTTTGTCCGCATTCACCGGTCAACGTTGGTCAACCTTGACCATCTCGACCCGCAGGCGCCGGTGACCGACACCGTTTGCCTCCGCACCGGTGAGACGCTGCGGGTGAGTCGGACCGGTCGAGCCCGACTGGTCGCCAGAACCCGCGTCCCCTGAGCGTCGCGCACCCGTCCCTTCATCCCACCGTCCGTCCCCCCGACCCGAAACGCTGGTTTCCCCCGCTCGCCGTCCCATTCTTGCCGACACGGGCCGACCGTCGGCGCTGGGGAACAGACAGGTGGAGGGGACAGATGATGAATCGTTTCGGGTGGACGAGTCTCGGGTTGCTGCTGCTGACCGGTTGCGGGTCGGCGACACGGCCGTTGGCCGACGGGGCGCGGGCGGAGCTGTTTGCACCGGGGGTGATCTCGACGGGCGATCAGTTCTCGGCCACCTTCACCCCGGACGGGCGGACCGTCTATACCGTCCGCTCCTCGCCCGACCGGCGCAAGCTGGCGATCCTCCAATCGAGCTTCACCGACGGCCGCTGGACGCCGCCGGTGGTGGCGCCGTTTTCCGGCGTCTATCGCGACATCGACCCGTTCGTCACGCCGGATGGCCGGACGCTCGTGTTCAACTCGACCCGGCCCGGTCCCGGTGAGCCCGCCCGACCCGACACTGGGCGCAGGCCGTTCGACATCTGGACGATGGCTCGGCAGGGCAACGGTTGGGGCGAGCCGCGACCGCTCGGGCCGCCGGTCAACACGCCGACCGGGTCGGAGTTCTACGCCACGATGTCGGCCGACCGGACGCTGTACTACGCCGTCAGCAGCCGACCGGGTCTCCGGGGGCGCAACGATCTGTATCGGTCGCGCTGGGCGAACGGCGGCTACGAAGCGCCCGAACCGCTCTCCGTCAACTCCGACAGCGCCGACGCGAACCCGTACATTGCGCCCGACGGATCGTATCTGCTGTTCTTCTCCGACCGGGCTGGCGGGTTCGGCGACGTCGATCTCTACATCGCCTACCGGGACGGCGACGGGTGGACCGAGCCGCAGAACTTGGGTCCGCAGGTCAACACCGACGCTGGCGAGTTCTGTCCGATGGTGTCGCCCGATGGCCGCTGGCTGTACTTCTCGCGGGTTCGGTTCAAGGAGGGGCTCCGCGTGGGCGGCGAACACATCTACCGCATCCCGTGGCGTGTGCCTCGACGGCGTTGAGGGGAACGGCGCACCCCAGCGTCGGTGGTTGACCACGGGACTGCCGTATCTTGCTGTCCCTTCTTCCACCGACTCCCGTCACGCGATGTCTGATTCTGCCGCCACCGCCGCACCGCACCGGATGACGCTCCGGGCGGAGCATTTGGTCAAACGTTACGGCAAGCGGACCGTTGTCAAGGACGTGTCGGTCGAGGTCCAGCAGGGCGAGTGCGTCGGGCTGCTCGGGCCGAACGGGGCGGGCAAGACGACCTCGTTCTACATGGTCACCGGCATGGTCCGGCCGACCGAGGGCCGCGTTTTTCTCGACCAGATGGACATCACCAACTACCCGATGTACAAACGGGCGCGGCTGGGCGTCGGCTATCTGCCGCAGGAGGCGAGCGTGTTTCGCAAGCTGTCGGTCGAGGACAACATCCTCGGCGTGCTCCAGATGACGAAGCTGACCAAAGCCGAGCAACGGGCGCGGACCGAGAAGCTGCTCGAGGAACTGCGGATCACGCACATCCGTAAGTCGTTGGGCTACATGCTCTCCGGCGGCGAGCGGCGGCGCTGCGAGATCGCCCGCGCCCTTTCGACCGACCCGAAGTTCATCCTGCTCGACGAGCCGTTCGCTGGCGTCGATCCGATTGCCGTCGAGGACATCCAATCCA
>JBBSVG010000304.1:0-4552 GCA_038233775.1 Bacteroidota bacterium
AGCCGCCGCTCGAAGGTGGCCGTGATGATCGGCAAAGCCTACGTGCGCGGCCAATTGGTCTGCGAGGCCGAACTGATGGCAAGCATCGTCGATAAGCCCGCGTGACGACGGCAGGTGACAAATTCTACAGAGGGTCAGCAGGTCTTAACGAGTTTATTCGGTTTCGAGATAAACTTCCTATAAGCGCCAGCGCAGACTGTCAAGCTGGATCACCGCGCCCAAACAGGCTTTCGGGAGAAAAGGATGGCTGTAGATAGCCGCTTCACAGAGGCTTCGACCCAAGCGCGTTCGATCCTTGACGGTATTTGGTCGCACTACATTGAATCCGAGCTTCGCCCCGCTGTTCAGCGAACAGGAGATTTCCATGCGTTTGGGCACCCTGACGAGCGGAACCACAGCGCTCACTTCCATCTGGATCGCACACTGGACAACTACGCCGGTCGTCTGCCCGGCTTGGTGAGACGGAGCGGGTCTAAGGGTCAGATCGCGACTCTGGATACCAACCGCATGGCGGACGAACTCACGGCAATGCGGCGGAGTATGGAAGGCTCTTTTGCCGGACCGCTTGACGAGTTTACCCACTGGTTGGAGCGCCACCTAACCGAGACGCTTCCCTTTGGTCAGATCGATGCGGTGCTCAATGAGGCGCGAAATGCGATCAAGCTGCCAACGCCGTTGCCGCCCGTCGCCGAGCGCATCAGTTCGTCCGACACGCAAGACCCTTTTCGACGTGATCTGATGGCGTTTTTGCGGGCGCCGATAGATTCCATCGGTCAGAAGGTGCGCGATACAGCCGCCGACCTCAAGCATCACGCGGCGGACGGCAATTTCCTTTACTTCCTCGACCATTCTCCGCATCACGAGCGGCGAGCCGAGCTTGACCGTCGGACCGAAGCCGAGCGCCACCTGCATTGGTTTGCTGTCCAACTCGGCGCCAAGTCGGGGCAATTTGACGAATCCCTGTTGCCTCGACTCGAAAGCTGGCTCTACGATCACCTGATTGCCGAACCGCTTCGCGAACTCGACCATCTCGCTGCGTCCCCTCTATCGAAGCCCCAACGCCGGAATCATACGCATTCAGCGAAAAAATCCGCAGCCGACGCACTTGACGAGCAACGAAACCACTGGCGAGCCCAGGTCGGCAACCTTCGCGTCGAGCACGAGCAAACCATTGAGCGCGACGGTTGCTGGGGCACATGCTTCGATGTCTATCATCCCTATCCGTTCACCGGTCGCGGCGATGTGGACGAAGCGCTCTCGCGCTTCCCGGTCGCGGTGTTTCTCCCGCATGGATTCGGCGAGCGGCGACCGGCGCACGAAACGCCCGTCGTGCTTGCTATGGGTGGCATCGGCGCACCTTACGAACACAGCGGCTTCATTCTCCCGATGTTGCTTGACATGGGCATCGCCGTGGTGTTGGTCGAGAGTCCGTTGGCCGGGCAGCGCGGCCTCGTGAAAAATCTCCCCGTCGATCTCGGCCGGGAGTTGCGCCCGCTGATCGACCGTGGCGTTCCGCTCGATCCGCCGTTCCTTGCCCGGTTGATGGACGGCGTCGCTCGTGACGTTCGCGCCGTGTTTGGGCTGATGGCAGAGCGCTATGATCTCGTTGATCCGCGCCGGGCGCTGTTCGGAATCAGCATGGGCACTCTCTTCACCTCGTTCGCCTTCATGCGGGACGGGTTGGGTCAGCGTCTGCTTGGCGTCATCGGGCACGGCGACCTCGCCGCGTTCGCCCGGTCCTACTTTGCACCTCACAAGGATCTCGCTTGCTCACTTCTGGGCAAGGTGGCTGAGTGGATGAGCGGTCCACTAAACGGTCTACTCCGAGATCGGTTTGGCGTGCAAGACGCTACGGCATTCATCCCTTTTGCGCGGCTGCTCTGCCACGTCGCCGCTCATCCCGATAGCGCACGCGAGGCGAACGCAATCACCTTTGTGAACCGAGTGGGCGCCGACCGACCCGTTCGCTATCTGGTCGGCGAACACGACCCCATGTGTCCGCCCGGCGATACCCGAGCGTTCACGTCTATTGTCGCAAACGGCGAGACCGAAGTCGTTCCGGGCATGGGGCACGACGCTCGAATCCCCGAAACGCGGTCGTTCCTCGAACGTCATCTGGCTGACTGGCGCGCCTGATTTCCGTCTCCCGAACTCTTCCACACATGCCCCAGATTCATCCCCTCGCGTCGGTTCACCCGGCGGCGGTGCTGGCCGACGATGTCGTGGTTGGGCCGTTCGCGGTGATCGAGGCGAACGTCCAGATCGGCGCCGGTTCGATCATCCTGAACGGCGCGACCGTCGCCGACGGCGCTCGGCTGGGTCGCGAGGTCAAGGTTTCGCCCGGCGCGGTCCTCTCGACGGCGCCGCAGGATCTGAAGTACGGGGGCGAACCGACCGAGCTGCACGTCGGCGACCGGACCGTGATCCGCGAAGGCGCCACGCTCAACCGGGGCACGACGGCCAGCGGCATCACGAGCGTCGGCGCCGATTGTCTGATCATGGCCTACACCCACGTCGGCCACGATTGCCGGTTGGGCGACGGCGTGATCCTGTCGAACGCGGTCCAGTTGGCCGGACACGTCGATTTGGACGATTTCGTCCGCATCGGCGGGCTGACGGGCTGCCACCAGTTCACCCGCATCGGCCGCTACACGATGGTCGGCGGCGGCTACCGCGTGGCGAAAGACGTCCCGCCGTTCATCCTGACCGGCCGCGAACCGCTGGCGTTTGCCGGGCTGAACGTCATCCTGCTGCGCCGCAGCGGCTTCTCGGCGGAGGTGATCGCGGCGCTCGACGAAACGTACCGGCTGATCTACCGCGCCGGGCTGAACGTCAGCCAGGGCATCGCGGCGATCCGGGAGCGGCCGGAGTTGACGGACGTGCCGGAGGTCGCCTACGCGGTCGAGTTCATCGCGTCGTCGAAGCGCGGGATCATCCGTGGCTGAACCGTGGCGCTGGCTGGCCGATCTGACGGCGGCGCCGGGCGCGGTCCAGATGGCTCGCGACGCCCAACTCGCCGCCCTCGGCCAACCGACTGCCCGCGTCTATCGCTGGTCGCGGCCGACCGTCTCGCTTGGCTTTCACCAACCGTCCGACGAGATCGACCTGAGCGCCTGCGCCTCGCTCGGATTCGACGCGGTCCGGCGACCGACCGGCGGCCGGGCTGTGCTTCACGCCGAGGAAGTGACCTACGCAGTCGTGCTTCCGGCGGCCGGAATCAGCATCGCGGCGCTGCACAGCCGGATCGGCGCGGCGCTGGCGCTCGGGCTGCGAACCGTGTTCGGGATCGACGCGACCGTCGCGCCCAGGCCGGAACTTAGCGGTCGGCGGTCGGCGGCGCCGTGTTTCGGGTCGAGCGCCCGCGACGAGGTTCAGGTCGGCGGGCGGAAACTCGTCGGCAGCGCGCAGCGGCGGATGGGCAGCGGCCAGACCGCCGTCGCGTTGCAGCACGGCTCGATCCTGCTCGGACCGGCGCACCGGCGGTTGGCCGAGGTGCTTCGCGGTCCGGTCGATAGTCGCGCCTTCGACCACGCGACCGAACTGGAGACGGTTCTCGGTGCTCCCGTCGATCCGGCCGACGTCGCCCGCGCCGTTCGGTTAGGGTTGAGCCAAACGTTCGGCATCGACCTGACCGACCGCGAGTGGACCGACGACGAGCGGCTCGCAGCCGAACACGCGGCGGCCGATTACGCCCTCTTTCATCCCCTTTTGACAACCGAATGAGCGTTTCCGGTCCGACCACGACCAAACGGATCACCGTCAAGGTGCTCGCCGCGATGAAGGCCCGGAACGAGCCGATCTCGATGCTGACGGCCTACGATTACACCTTCGCCGGGCTGCTCGACGAGGCTAAAGTCGATATGTTGCTCGTTGGCGACTCGGTCGGAAACGTCTTCGCCGGCCACGATTCGACGCTGCCGGTCACGCTCGACGAGATGATCTACCACACCAAAGCCGTCGTCCGGGCGACGAGCCGGGCGATGATCGTGACCGATCTGCCGTTCTTGTCCTACCAGATCTCGGCCGACGACGCGCTGCGGAACGCCGGTCGGATCATGAAGGAATCGGGCACCCAAGCCGTCAAGCTCGAGGGCGGCTTGGTCATGGCCGAAACGATCTCGCGCCTCACGGCCGTCGGGATTCCGGTCATGGGCCATTTGGGGTTGACGCCGCAATCCATCCACCAGTTCGGCGGCTACGGCGTCCGGGCTCAGGACGACGACGAGGCGACCCGGCTCCGGGCCGATGCGCTCGCCTTGCAGGACGCCGGTGCGTTCGCCATCGTGCTCGAGAAAGTCCCGGCCACGCTCGCCGCCGAGGTCACCGCCGGGCTGCGAATCCCGACCATCGGCATCGGCGCGGGGGTCGGCTGCGACGGCCAAGTGCTGGTGATGCACGACTTACTTGGGCTGAACGAGGCGTTCCGGCCGCGCTTCGTTCGCCGCTACGCCGAACTCGGCCAAGCGGTCCGCACCGCCGCCGGCGCCTATGTCGCCGATGTCAAAGCCCGCTCCTTCCCCGACGAAAGCGAGAGTTATTGATTTGCACATCC
>JBBSVG010000305.1:0-4548 GCA_038233775.1 Bacteroidota bacterium
CCGAGGCGGCGCGGCTCGATCCGTCGATCAGGTCCATCGGGTTGAACCGACCCAACTCCTTCGGGTGGAACGCCTGATCCCGTGCGGCGAGATCGACCGGGCTGCCGTCCGGTGTGGCGAGCACCTCACCGACGTCGATCTCGGGATAGAGCGTCTGCAGCAGGCCGAACGGGTCGAAGGCGTAAACCCGATGACCGGGAATCTGCCGACGTTTCCAGGCGGTGACTGCGTAGTTCTCTCCTTTCGGGTCTGTCACGATCATGCTGCCGGGATAGTCGAGCAGGTTCGGGATGATGGCCCCGACGCCCTTGCCGGAGCGAGTCGGCGCCACCGTCAGGATGTGGCCGTCTCGGGGCGCCCGGAGCAGCCCCTGACCCTCGCCGACGGTGTAGAGGGGTGACGGGGCGGCGCCCTGCTTCGGTTTCGACTTCTGATCGATCTTCTGGTGGAGCAGTCGGCCGAGCAGCAGATGCTCGGCTTTCTGCAAGGTCTGGCCGGTCGACCAACCGGAGGTGCCGTGGCTGCCGGTGAACTCGCGCGGCGTTCCGCGTCGAAGGGAGAAGACGGCGCCCAAGCCGAAGGCGAGGCTGCCACCCATCGAGAGGTAGGCTTTATGAAACAGAGCGGCGTAGAAGGTCCGGTTTGCCGGGTCGGCCATGCGGGCCGGATCGAACGCCGTCATCCAGGTGAAGATCTGGTGCGGGAAGTAGAGCTTGCCCCGCGTGAGCCCATAGAAGGCCGCCGCCATGAACAGCATCATCGGCGCGGCCTTCTGCTTGTCGCGCATGTGGCCGAGGTCCGGGTTGACCGACGGCGCAATGAGCAGCAGCAGCCCGAAGAAGCCGAGGATGCCGCTCAGGATGTAGAGCTTGGCTGAACTCTCGTGGGGGAAGTTCAGCTCCCAGCTCGCTGGCATCGGCTGACCCGGCTGGGGGACGATGGGGTAGAACGTGTCGCCGAGCCAATCGGCGTCCAGGAGGCCGTGGGCGAAGACCTGCGTGCCGACCCAGACGCTGATGAGCAGCACCAGCAGGAGCAGGATGAGGAACGGCTTGAAGGTGATGCCGGGCCGTTTGTTCGGCTTGACCCCGACCTCAATGGGCAGGACCTCGCCTTTCGGCATCTGGCGCTGGTGGGCAGGGGCAGCGGAGCGGGCGGACATCGGGCGGAAGTCTCGTGAGCGGGTTCTGACGGGCGACACCGAGGCCACCCCGAGCGACTTGGGGGTGATCCCCTCGGTTAGCCTGCGGGTGGATCGGTCCCTTGCGACGCTCAGCGCGGACCGCCGGAATACCCATCGGTGTTGCGGTAGCGGCCAGTCGGGAAGGCCATGTCGCCCGAGACGAAGACGTTGAGTGGAAAGCCCTCTTTGATCTTCAGCGTCGGTTTCCGGTTGAGATCCCGCTTGGTCAGTTCCAGGGAGAGCTGTTGAATCTGCTGCGAGAGCGAGATGCGGAACGCCTGTTCCGGTGTCTGGGCCTGACCGGGATAGATCGGCCCCTGAGCCTCCGGAGGCGTGGTCGAACCGACGGCCGCGCTGATGAGCGAGACGAGGATCGCGTTCGAGAAGACTCTGAAATAGTGGTTGTCCACCTGGTCCCGAAGCCCGCTGGCACCCCGTTCGTCACCGGCTTGCAGACCCGGCAGCGTGATCGAGCGACCATCGGGGAAGATCATCCGCGTCCACGCCAGCATCAGCCGATCCTGCCCGACGGCGACCTGATCGTTGTAGGTGCCGATGAGCCGGGTGCCCTTCGGGATGAGCACCACGCGCTGGGTGCGCGAGTCATAGACGTTCTGGCTGACCTGCGCCATGATCAGGCCCGGCAGATCGGAGTTGATGGCGACCATGAGCAGCGCCGGGATGACCGTCCCCTCGTGAACCTCATAGGTGCTGATCGGGCTGCGGGCACCGGTGGCGATGTAGTCGTCCCGTCCCGCCTGCGCCGCCTGACTGCCGAACCAGCGGTTGTCGGCGCTGCCGGTGCCACCTGACGGCGGGTTGTTACCCGGTGTGTCATAGCCCGATGCCGTCACTCCCGGCGCCCCGGAGGTCTGGCCGGGGGCTTGGCCGGGGGACAACGGTTGACCGGTCATCGCCGCCAGCGTCTGCTGGTAGGGCGTGTAGGCGCTGCCCGGTTGCTGCGAGCCAGCGGTGCGGTTGTAGGTTTCGAGGGCCTGGGTGCTGGCGTCGAGGTAGCGCCGCTGGCTGACGATGTCCGGGTCTTCGGCTTCCCCTGGGGCGGAGCCGCCGGCCAGACCGCGACCGGACGAGCCAGCAGCCTGCCCACCGGTTGCCACCTGCGGCGGCGCCGACAGCGCGGCGTAATAAGCCTGGAATCGAGGAGAGGCGGCCCGCTGACCCGCCTGCCCACCACCGTACGGTCCGTTCGGGCCGTAGGGGCTCCGGTCATAGGGTGTGCGCTGATCCTGACCGGACGGCGGCGGGGCACCCGTCGCGCCGGGGGCACGCTCACGCTGCACCCCAGGCGGAGGCACCGGCATCGCGGAGTAGGCGCTGCCGGGATCATCCGGGTGAAGCCCGTTGGGCAGGACGGAATCAGCGGGCAAGACGTAATGGCTCGGGGGAAGCCCGGCCACCTGCCGCTGGGCCTGCTGCCGGGCTCGAACCTGTTCCTCGGTCAGGATCTCCGGTGCTTTGCCGAGGAACTGATCCGCCGAGCCCGGATTGACGGCACCTTTTGCCCGACGCGCGGCAACCTCCTCCGGCGTCAACTCGCGGTTCGAGTCGGGTGTCCTGGGGCGGAACACGTAGGCGATGATCGCGAAGACGAGCCCGACGCCGATCACAAGGGCAGCAGCCCGACGGTTGAGGCGTTTGACACCCAGGCGCTCGGATTCCTCGGTTCGGCTGCTCTTCGTCAGCAGAGGCTCCCGCTCGACCCCGTCGGCCTCGTCGTCCTCATCGACCGGCTGACGCCTGGACGACTTCTCCATCCTGGACTTGAACATCTCGATCAGCCGGTCGATGGGGCGATCCCGTCGGCCCGCCGGACCACGCCCGGCCGGTCGCCGGGGTGGGTCAGATGCTTCGTCAAATCGATTCTCCGGGTGAGACATGGGACCTCGGGTGGTGGCGGTGGAGGGGCGATGGTGGAGGCGGATGGATGGATCGACCTACCGGCCGGACCTACCGACCGGACCGGTTGGTGATCGTGAGCTTCTGCTCCGTCTTCTTGCCCCGGCCGAGACCAAGGAAGCCACCGCTCCGCTGCACCCCCACGACCAGATCCGCAACCCGGATCACCCGGTCGGTGATGTAGAACTGGCCTCGGGTCGCGTAGTTCAGGATGTTGCGCTGCCCGTCTTCGCCGATGACGAAGAGGACCGGCGCGGGCGAGTTGAGCGCCTCGCGGCTGAGCTTGATGTAGGTGTGGGCCCCATCGTCGAACACCTGATCGGGCGCCCAGGGAAACTTGCCCTGCTTCTCCCAGCGGTAGTTGAAGTTCAGTTGCTCGGCCAGGTAGCCCGCGCTGCCATCGTCGGGCATCCGATCCCCCACCCGAGGCGAATCCCCGGCGCTGCCATCCGACGCCGTGCTGCTGGCGCCGGCGCCGGTCGAGGCCAGCGGGATCATCCCGTTGTAGCTGTCCACCCGAGACTCCGCTTCCAGCTGCTCCCGGCTGACGAGCTGCTGGACGAGATCGTCCGGGTAGTAGAACCTCACCCGGCGGCTGTACGGCTGCGATGGGTTCGTCACCCGCCCCGTGCGCGGATTGCCGTAGTACGACTCGCCCGGACTGTCGAGCGTCAGGTCGTACACCCGGCGGTCGGTCGTGATGACGAGGTTCGTCATCAGATTCCAGGTCGTGGGCTTGACGACGATCAGCGGCGTCGAGCCACCGGGACCGGTCGCGGCTGTGGCGATCATCCAGCGCTGCGTGTCGCCGGCGATGAGCGACAGCACCCGTTCGCCCGGCTGGAGTTCGATGATCGAAGCCCGCAGCGGGGCGGTCGCGACGACGGGTTGCGTCTTGCCGTAGGGATACTGGATGTAATCCGACTGCTCGATCACCCGCGCCCGGCCGGAGCGGCGATACTCGCCGACGGCGTCGATCACCACGGCCGGGACGGCCTCCGGCGCCATGCTGTCTCGGGCCTCACGGGCCGGGTGGGCGAAGCGGGGACCGGGCAGACTGGAGTTCGGATCGACACCCGGATAGCCGATCACGAACCGCCCGCGCCGTGGAGGCGACGACGGCTCGACCTGATTGGCTGCGCTGACGGTCGCAGGCTCGGTGGGCGCAGAGTCGGGCATCGAATCAGGCGCCCCGTTGACGCTCGCCTCGGCGGCAGCAGGGCTCTGGGCATGGGCCGTCGGGATGCCCCACCCGACGAAGCCGACGCTAACCAGCAGGATCGAGAGCGTGCCGGACAGTCGGGCCGCTGATAGGCGCCAGGTGAGCGACCTCGGCCGGCGCCTCGGGCGGGGCCTCGGCCGAACCGTCCCCGATGAGCACCGAACCCGCCAGCGGGCGCCGTTGGCGAGCACGTTACACAGCATACTGTTGAACAGGGCCTGCCGCC
>JBBSVG010000306.1:0-4519 GCA_038233775.1 Bacteroidota bacterium
CATCGCCGCCGGCCGGGCCGACGTGCTCCGGTTTCAGCCGCTGGCCCGGATCGACCGCCCGATGGAGCGGGCCTGGGCCGTCGATGGGGTCGCGACCCTGCTCTCGATGCAGGGGATGAAGATCACGCCCGTCCACCGGCAGAAGATCGAGAAAGCGCTGAATCTGATCGGCACCAACGACCGGCGGGATCGGACCCTCACGGCGCTGTCGATGCAGATGCAGGACGAGGATCTGGTCCGGGCGCTGAGCCCGTACACCGTCTTCGGCAACTACGGCCACTTGCTCGACGGCGACACCGATGCCATCGAATCAGGCGGCTATCAGGTCTTCGAGATGAAGCACCTGATGGACATGGACGATGCCGTGCTGGTGCCGACGCTGCTCTACCTCCTGCACCGGATCGAGGGGATGCTCTCGGCCGGGAAGCCGAGTGTGATCATTCTCGAAGAGGTCTGGGCGCCGTTGTCGAAGTCGATGTTCCGCGACCGGATGAAGCAGTGGCTCTTGACGCTGCGAAAGCAGAACGCCTCGGTCATCCTGGTGGCCCACACCCCGGCTCAGCTCGATGAACTGGGCTCGTTCCGGCAGATCATCCTCGACAGTTGCCCCAGCAAGATCTACCTGCCCAACCCTGAGGCGCTGAGTGAGTCCGGCGCGGCGGTCTACGCCCGCGTCGGGCTGAACGCGACCGAGATCCACATGATCGGCATGGCCGAGAAGAAGCGGCACTACTACTACACCTCACCGTCGGGCAGTCGCCTGTTCGAGCTGGCGCTGGGTCCGGTGGAGCTGAGCTTCATGGTGCCGCCGAAGGGTCTGACGATGGACCGGGCACTGACGCTGGCCGATGCCATGAAACAGGCGCACGGGCCGCTCTGGGCAGAAGCGTGGCTCGATCACTTCGGGCTGCCGGACGAGGCACGCACGCTCCGGCAGATCAACCAGCGTCTGGGCGATTCTGCTGCCGAGGTTGACGCCGGGACCGACGCCGAACACGCTCCACTGTCTGTCAATCTGGTAGCCGTCTGATTCCCGTCACCCATTCGAAGAGGTTCTCATGATGCAGCCCGCGAGTGCTCCGGTTTGTCAAGGTGGACGCGAAGGCAGATGGGAAGACGGACGCGGACGCAGTCGTCTCCGTCGGATGATGGCGACGATGGGCCTGACGATCCTGCTGATCCTCGGGGTCGGCTTGCCCGCAAAGGTCGGTGGGCCGAGCGCCGCTCAGGCTCAGTTCATCACGCTGGACGTGATCAACCTGATCCAGAACACCGCGCAGGTCTTTCAGAGCATCTCGCAGGCGGTCAAACTGGTGAATCAGGCCATCGCGATGAAGAATCGGATCGGCGACATCATCCAGAACGTGCAAGCGGTGCGGCAGGCGATCATCAACAAGGATCCGGCGGCCATCCTCTTCCATGTCGCCGGCGGCATGGAGGCCGGGCTCGGCTTCGCCCAAGACGCGCAACAGCTGAATCAGTCCTTCATCACCGCCTATCCAGGCGTGACCCAGAGAGATGTCTTCGACAACCCGAAGTACAAAGAATCGATGGAGACGCTGGATGAGATCCGCAAGGTCACGCTCGTCACGTCGGAGAACGTCGAAGGCATCCAGGATGGGTATGAGGAGATGCAGTTCATCGCCGAGCGGCTGAAAAATGCCAAGAGTGCCACGGAGCTGCAAGGCGTGCTCGCCCAGATCGAGGTGCGGAGCTACATGGAATCGAACCTCCTCCGGCGACAGGCCCAGGCGCTGACCAACCTGAACGCCGTCGATGCGGCCCATCGGCACAACCAGGAACTGCGCGATCAGAAGGCGGCGGCCGGTGCCCTGGCGCGGCAGGTCGAAGCGGAGCATCAAGTGCTCGATGCCGACGCGCCGCTGCGCCCGGACTATGACCCGCTCAATCCCTGGGTAACGGATTGAGTGCTGGCCTGCCCGTCCGTCTGTCCGCCACCATCGACCTGAACCGATTCTCACCCATGTTCAACGTTTATCGCCGGATGGTCTCCGAAGTGCTGCCGCGAGGGCGGCATGTCGAGCCCATCGGCGCCGGTCCTGTCGGCCGCAGGAGGCGTCACCGCCCGGCCGAGCCTCTGCCAGCTGAGCGGTTCGGTTACGCCGTGGGCAAGCTGCTGCATCAGCTGGCCGCGTTCCTCTGTCACTGGATGATCGTCGGGGTTCACCGGCTGCTCGACGAGCCCCATGTCGCCGCCTTTCTCCGCACCGAGCGAGGCGCCCGGCTGTACCGGGGCGTGCGGCTCTATGGGTTGCCCGTCATCGGTGTGGTGCTGCTGGGGATCGTGATCCTTGGGGATCCGACGCTCGGCTACTCCCAGCCCCCGGCACCCGCTCCGTCGCCGGGGATCTATGACAACTTCCTGAGCCTCTTCCAGCACACGGCCGGGGCATGGAACGGGTCGATGATGGGGATCACCACGCGCCTGTTCTGGGCGTTGGTCTCGCTCGAATTCACCCTCACGACGCTGTTGTGGGCGATGCGGGCCACGCCGATTCCCGAGATGATGACGAAGTTGATCCTGAAGGTCATGTTCGTCGGCTTCATCGCCTTCATGATGATCGGCCTGCCGACCCCCGGCGGGACGGCGGCTCATCGGGGGATCGCTCGAGGCATCCCGGATCAGATCATCGGCTTCGCCCGCTCGGCCGACGGGAACTACGCGGCCTGGACGCCCAGCCGGATCGTCGATCTCGGGGCGAGGATCGCGCTCGGGATGCAGGCGGCCACCTCACCGCCACCGCCGCCAGCAACGGCGACCCCGGCCGAGCAATCCGCCTGGTACGACCGGCTCGGCAACGTCATGTCCGACGCCGCCGGTGCCATCAACAGCCTCGTCAGCAGCATCCAGTTCACGATGCGAAACTTCGTCGCCACGCTGCTGATCGGGATTGCGGCCGTCATGACGAGGCTCGCTTTCAATGGGGTGGCGCTGACGCTGCTGATGGTCCAGATCGAGAAATCCATCGTCATGTCGGTGGCGGTGTTCTTTCTCGCCTTCATGGGCTTCAAACCCACCGCCCATCTGACCGACAAATTCCTCGGCTATGCGGTCTACGTGGGTGTCAAGACGCTGATCATCTACTACATCGTCAGCGTCGGACTGTCAGCCGAGCAGATCTGGTATGGGCACCTGACCGACATCGTCCAGCAGCAGTATGCAGCCCTGACTGCCCCCTACGATCCAGCGACCGCAAATGCGGTTCAGGCGGCGCTCGACAAATCCATCATCGCCCTGCGGGAAGAAGCCTGGTCCATCGCCGGGGCCGCGATCATGTTCTATTTCGTGGCCGCGAAGATCCCCGGACTCGTCGCCGAGCGTCTCACCAACGGCCTCTCCTTCGGGTTGAGCGAAGGCCACGTGCGGTGACGTCGATGCCGAACTCGCCGCTCGATTCAGCACCGCCGTCGGCATCGCCGTCGGCACCCCCCTCAGCGCCCACCACCAGCCTTTGCACCATGTCTGCTCTGAACGGCGCCTTGAACGGGGTCCCCACCCCCCCATCGGAGACTCGACCCGATGCTGGGGGCGAGATCGGTGCCCACCTGTGGGATAACGCTCCGGTCACAAGCGCGCCGCCATCGAAAGCGGCACCGTCATCGAGCGAGCGCTCGACAGGCGTGGGCAAGAAGACCGGCTCGGTTGATCCGATGCATCCGGGCGTCAACTACCAGGTGGCCCAGACCGCGTTCACCAACCAGTTCAGCCATCTCGCCAGGGGAAAGCGGAACTGGCAACTGCTGGCGTTTCTGATGACCGGACTGGTCGTGTTGCTCTCGATCTCGACGGTGACGCTGATCCTGTCGAGCCGGGTGGTGCCCTACATCGTCGAGGTCGATAAACTCGGGGTGCCGCAGGCATTCGGTCCGGCCGAACCGCTCCGGCAGACCGACCAGCGGATCATCATCGCCCAACTGGCCGATTTCACCCGGTCGATCCGGGCCGTCTACACCGATCCGGTCAGCCAGCGTGAGGCGCTTACCCGTGCTTTTGCCTACACCGATCAGCAGACCTCGTCCTACCTGACGAAGCTGCTCTCCGACCCTGATCAGGACCCCCGGCTGCTGGGCAAGCGGATGAACCGCACCGTCGAGGTCCGCTCGATCATCCAGATCCCGAACACCGATACCTATCGGGTGCAGTGGCTCGAACGAGAGGCCGCACCGGGATCGCCGCCGGATCCTTACAAGACCCCCGCGACGTGGGAAGGGCTGTTCGGCGTGAAGGTTCAACCGCCCACGCAGACGGACCAGATCGAGCGCAACCCGATGGGCCTCTACGTCACCTCGATCAACTGGCAGAAGGTGTCCGGGCCGACGCTGATCATCCCGGAACCGGCGTCGAAGTCCCAGCCCGAAGCCTCTGAGATTCCTCGGACACCGGGCATCCCGGTTTCGCCCACCGCTGAGCCGTTACCGGTAGCGCCGTGATTGGTGCTACGATCCACCTCGCTCCATCCATGCAATCGCTCGATCCCATGACATCCGTTAGATGGCG
>JBBSVG010000307.1:0-4515 GCA_038233775.1 Bacteroidota bacterium
GCGGAGAACTTCAGCGATTCGCGGTTGCCCAAACAGAGCACGCCAAACGGGACCAAACTGCGGTAGAACAGGTCGTGTACCTGATCCTGCAACGGGCGGTCGAAGTAGATCATCACGTTGCGGCAGACGATGACGTGGAACTCGTTGAACGACCGGTCGGTGACCAGATTGTGCTGCGAGAAGACGACGTTCTCGAGCAGCGCGGCGTCGAACACGGCGCCTTCGTATCGGGCGGTGTAGTACTCCGAGAACGACCGCTTGCCGCCAGCTTGCAGGTAGTTCTGCGTGTACTCCTGCATTGCTTTCAGCGGGAAAATCCGCGAGCGAGCCTTGCCGAGCACGTCCGCGTTCATGTCGGTCCCGTAGAGCCGCGCCCGGTTGAGCAACCCTTCCTCGTGGAGCAGGACCGCCATCGAGTAGACCTCTTCGCCGGTCGAACAGCCCGCGTGCCAGATGCGAAAGAACGGGTATGTCCGCAGGATCGGGACAACGTTGGCCCGAAACGCTTGGTAGAACGTCGGGTCGCGGAACATCGCCGTGACGTTGACCGACAGATCGGCCAGCAACCGGTCGAGCGCTCCCTGGTTGTGCAGCACGAGCGCCTGCAACGCCGAAACGGTCGGCAACCCCTCTGCCTGTAGCCGCCGGGCGATCCGTCGGCGGACCGACGCGGGCGCGTAGCCCCGGAAATCGTAGCCGTAGTGCCGATGAATCCCCTCCAGCAGGAGGGAAATCTCGATCTGCTCCAGGTCGGACATGGTCGCGGCCGATAGGCCGATTTCGTCGATCATCTACTTATACAACCAGACCCGCATCAGCGAGAGCAACTGCTCGGTATCGACCGGCTTGGTGATGTAATCGGACGCGCCGGCGGCGATGGACTGCTCGCGGTCGCCCTTCATCGCTTTCGCCGTCAGCGAGATGATCGGCAGCTTCTTGAAGCTCGGTCGCTTGCGGATCTCGCGCATCGCTTCGTAGCCGTCCATCTCGGGCATCATCACGTCCATCAGCACGAGGCTGAGGTCGGGGTTGGCCGACAACACCTCGAGCGCCTCGCGACCGTTCTCGGCAAAGACGACCTGCATCCCGTGGCTCTCGAGCACACTCGTTAGGGCGAAGATGTTCCGCATGTCGTCATCGACGACGAGCACCTTTTTCCCAGCGAACACGGCGTCCGAGGTGTGCATCTGGCTGAGCATCCGCCGCTTCTCCTCCGGCAACCGGGCCTCGACCCGGTGGAGAAACAGTGCCGTCTCGTCGAGCAACCGGTCGGGCGAGTTGACGTCCTTGACGATGATCGTCTCGGCGTACTTTCGCAGCCGTCGGTCCTCGGCTTTGGTCAGATCGCGGCCGGTGTAAACGATGATCGGCAACTCGCGCAACTCGGGGTCCTGCTTGACCTGTTCGATCAGGTCGAAACCCGACATGTCCGGCAGCCCAAGATCCATCACGACGCAGTTAAACTGCCCGTCGCGGAGCTGCGCCAGCGCTTCGGCACCCGACCCGACGGCGGTCGTGTGGACGTCGCCGTTGCCGATCAGTTCGATGATCGCTTGGCGCTGCACCTCATCGTCCTCGACGACCAACAGATTCCGCACGCCGCGCTCGGCGAACGCCTTCATCTGGCCGAACGCTTCGTCCATCGCTTCCGCGCTGACCGGCTTCTCCAAGTACGCAATCGCGCCCTGGGCCAACGCCCGGTGCCGACCCTTGTCCATCCCGCTGACGATGTGAACGGGGATGTGCCGGGTGGCCGAGTCGTGCTTCAGCCGGTCGAGCACGGTCCAGCCGTCGATCACCGGCAGGCCGAGGTCGAGCACGATGGCGTCGGGCGTGTAGGTCCGGGCCATGAGCAACCCCGTGTCGCCCTGCAACGCGACGAGCGTCTTGAACCCACCCTCACGGGCCATCCCGAGCAGCATCGTGGCGAACGTCTGGTCGTCCTCAATGATGAGCACGGTCCGGTCGCCCGGCAAGATCGAGGCGCGGTCGTCGGTCAGCCCGGTCGGGAGCGACGGGACCGGTCCGCTGGTCAGCGCAACCGGTTCGAGCAAACTCGGCGGCTGCGGGCGGGTCGGTTCGCGTTCCGGCGCGACGGCTGGCGACGCGTCGGTCGGCTCACTCGGAGCCGGATCGACAGGGGCGATGCGCGTCGTCGGCTCGTCGGTTTCGGTCGGATCGACGTCGTCCGAGAGGATGGCGGCCGAGCCGTCGTAGCTCTGCGGCAGGTAGAGCGTGAAGGTCGAGCCTTTGCCCTCGGTGCTCTCGAGCCGGATCTCGCCGCCGAGCAGTCGGGCGATCTCGCGGCTGATCGATAGGCCGAGACCGGTGCCGCCGTACTTCCGACTCGTCGTCCCGTCGGCCTGCTGGAACGCCTCGAAGATGAGCCGCTGCTTGTCGGCCGGGATGCCGATGCCGGTGTCCGAGACGGAGAAGGCAATCACTTGACCGGCCCGGTTGAGCTGCGGGCTGTCGAACGCCATCGTTCCAGGCGCAATCGACGAGACCAAGAGCGTGACGTTGCCCCGCTCGGTGAATTTGAACGCGTTCGAGAGCAGATTCTTCAACACCTGCTGCAACCGCTGGGTGTCGGTGATGACCGTGGTCGGGACGGCGGGACCGAGCTTGACCTCGAACTTAACCCCCTTCTGCTGCGCCACTTGGCCGAACGTCCGCTTGACGAACTCTTCCACATCGCGCAGCGGCACCTCGGCCGTGTTGACGCCCATCTTGCCGCTCTCGATCTTCGACAGGTCGAGGATCTCGTTGATCAGGTTGAGCAAGTCGTTGCCAGCGCCGTAGATGGTCCGGGCGAACTCGGTCTGCTGCGCCGTCAGGTTGCCGGCCTTGTTGTCGGTGAGCAGCTTGGCGAGGATCAGCATCGAGTTGAGCGGCGTGCGCAACTCATGGCTCATGTTCGCTAGGAACTCGCTCTTGTAGCGCGACGAGAGGGCCAGTTGCTTGGCCTTTTCTTCGAGCGCGCCCCGAGCGCTCTCGACCTCGCGGTTCTTCGCCTCGACCTTGCGGTTCTGGTCGGCCAGTTGCGCCGCCTTCCGCTCCAGCTCCTCGTTGGCCCGACGCAACTCCTCCTGCTGCGCCTTCAGCATCTCCTCGCTCGATTTGAGCGCACGGGCTTGGGCTTCGAGTTCCATGTTCGACTGCCGCAACTCCTCCTGCTGCGTCTGCAACTCCTCCGACTGATTCTGTAGCTCCTGCGTCAGCAACTGCGACTGTTTCAGCAGATCCTCGGTCCGCACGTTGGCGCCGATCATGTTCAGGACGACGCCGACCGACTCCATCAACTGGTCGAGGAACGTCCGGTGGATGGCGCTGAACAAGGTGAACGAGGCCAGCTCGATCACGGCCTTGACTTGCCCCTCGAACGTGACCGGCAGGACCATGATGTTCAGCGGCGTCGCCTCGCCCAGACCGGAGTTGATCTGGATGTAGTCGCGCGGGACGTTGGTCAGCAAGATGCTCTTCTGCTCCAGCGCCGCTTGGCCGACCAATCCTTCGCCCAGATGGAACCGGTTCGCCAGATGCTTCCGCTCCTGATAGGCGTAGGAACTGACGAGCTTCAGGATCGGATCTTCGGGGTTCGACGCGTCCATCATGAAGAACGCGCCGTGGTGCGCCCCGACGAGCGGCGTCAGTTCGCTCATGATCAGCTTGGCGACCGCTTCGAGCGAGCGCTGGCCCTGCATCATCCGGCTGAACCGGGCCAAGTTCGACTTCAACCAGTCCTGCTCGCCGTTCTTCCTCGTCGTCTCGCTGAGGTTGGCGATCATCTGGTTGATGTTGTTCCGCAGCGACTGCATCTCGCCCTGGGCGTCGATGCTGATCGAGCGGGTCAGATCGCCGGAGGTCACGGCGGTGGCGACTTCCGCAATGGAGCGGACCTGCGTCGTCAGGGTCGAGGCCATGAAGTTGACGTTGTCCGTCAACGCCCGCCACGTCCCGGCCGCGCCCGGCACCTGCGCCTGACCGCCGAGCTTGCCTTCCGTCCCGACTTCCCGCGCGACCCGCGTCACCTCGCTGGAGAACGTGTTGAGCGTGTCGGTCATGGAGTTGATCGTATCGGCCAGCGCCGCGATCTCGCCTTTCGCCTCGAGCACCAGCTTCTTCGCCAGATCGCCGTTGGCGACCGCCGTGACGACCTGAACGATGCCGCGAACCTGCGTCGTCAGGTTGTCGGCCATCATGTTGACGTTGTCGGTCAGATCCTTCCACGTCCCGCTCACGCCCGGCACATCGGCCTGACCGCCGAGCTTGCCTTCGGTCCCGACTTCACGCGCGACGCGCGTCACCTGCTCGGCGAAGATGTTCAGCGTATCGGTCATGGAGTTGATCGTATCGGCCAGCGCCGCGATCTCGCCTTTCGCTTCCAGCACCAGCTTCTTGGTCAAATCGCCATTCGCGACGGCCGTGACGACTTGGACGATCCCGCGCACTTGACCGGTCAGGTTCGACGCCATCACGTTGACGTTGTCGGTCAGGTCTTTCCACGTCCCCGAC
>JBBSVG010000308.1:0-4512 GCA_038233775.1 Bacteroidota bacterium
ACGGGCCAAGGAAGCGGCCGAGTCGGCGGCTCGGGCCAAGAGCGAGTTCTTGGCGAACATGAGCCACGAGATTCGCACGCCGATGAACGCCGTCATCGGGATGACCGGGCTGCTGCTCGACACGAGGCTCGACGCCGAGCAGCGCGATTTCGTCGAGACGATCCGGGCCTCCGGCGACGGGCTGCTGACTATCATCAACGACATTCTCGATTTCTCCAAGATCGAGAGCGGCAAGCTGGAGATCGAGGAGCAGCCGTTCGAGCTGCGGCAATGCGTCGAGGAAGCGCTCGACCTGCTGGCTGGGCGGGCGGCCGAGAAGCGGCTCAACCTCGCTTATGTGATGGACGACGAGATGCCCGAGCGGCTGATCGGCGATGTGACCCGCGTCCGACAGGTGCTTGTGAACCTGATCGGCAACGCCGTCAAGTTCACCCAGCACGGCGAGGTGCTCGTTGAACTGACCGCCGGGCCGACGGCCGACTCGGGGCGCCGACGGATCGAGGCGGCCGTGCGCGATACGGGGATCGGGATTCCGGCCGACCGGTTGGACCGGCTGTTCCAGTCGTTCAGCCAAGTCGATGCGAGCACGACGCGGCAATACGGCGGCACCGGACTCGGCCTTGCGATCTCGAAACGGCTGGCCGAACTCATGGGCGGCACCGTGACGGCCGAAAGCCGACCGGGCCACGGCTCGATCTTCCGCTTCAGCTTTCTCGCCGACCAGATCGATCTGCCGCCCGGCGAGCGGCCGCTGGCCCCGGTGGCGCTCTTGGCCGGCAAGCGGCTGCTGGTCGTCGATGACAACGAGACCAACCGGCGGATCGTCTTGGCCCAGGCCGAGAGTTGGGGGATGTTCGCCCGCGTGGTGCCCGGCGGCGACGAAGCGCTCGGCCTGCTCAGTCGCGGCGTCCCGTTCGATGCGGCCGTGCTCGACATGCAGATGCCGACGATGGACGGGCTTGAACTCGGCCGTCGCCTGCGTCTCGCCGTCGGTGGCGAGCGGCTGCCGCTGATCATGCTGACCTCGCTCGGGCTGAACGAGGTTCGGCAACAGGCGCTCTCGCTCGGCTTCGGCGCGGTGCTGACCAAGCCGATCAAACCAGCCCAGCTTCGGGCGGCGCTGATCTCGGTGCTGACCTCCGACCCGCGCCCGACCCGGCCCGATGCGGCGACGACTCCGACCGCGACCCACCTGCCCGGCGCGGCGATGGGCGAGACGCACCCGCTCTCGATCTTGCTCGCCGAGGACAACGTCGTCAACCAGAAGGTCGCGCTGCGGATGCTGGAGCGGTTGGGCTACCGGGCCGACGTGGTCGCCAACGGTCGCGAGGCCATCGAGGCCGTTGCCCGACAGGTTCACCACGGCTCGGGCTACGATCTGGTGCTGATGGACGTGCAGATGCCGGAATTGGACGGGCTCGAGGCGACCCGGCAACTCGTCGTCCGGGCCGAGGCCGAGGGGTGGACCGGGCCGCGCATCGTCGCGATGACGGCCAACGCGATGCGTGGCGACCGCGAGCGCTGCTTGGAGGCCGGGATGGACGATTACATCTCGAAGCCGATCCGGGCCGACGAGTTGCGCTCGGCGCTGCACCGATCCGCTCCGCTCGCCGCCTCGGCCCGACTCGAACCCGAGGTCATGGCCCGGTTGAGCCGGTTGGCCGAGACGGAACCCGGACTGCTGGCCGATCTGCTTGCCCTCGCCGACGACCTGCCGACGCTGCTGGCCGAGTTGCGCCGCGCCGCTTGGGCCGCCGACGAGGCCGGCGTGGCGCAGGCGGCCGGGCGACTCCGCCGCCGGTCGGCGGCGCTTGGGGCGCAGGGCGTGGCCGAGCGATGTGCCGAGCTTGAACTGCTGCGGGTGCCGCTGCCCGAGCGGGCGGCGTGGATCGATGGGCTCGACGGCGAACTGCGCCGGTTGCGATTGGCCCTCTTGCCGCTGCGCGTCTCGCGCCCCACCCTGACGGCCTGACTACCCCGAGTCGGAGTCCCGAGTTATGTCCCAAGTCCGCACCCTCGATGCCTCGATCCGCCAGCTAACGCTGCGGCTCTACGTGGCGCTGGCCCTCGCCGGTTGCTCCATCCTCGCTTCCCAACTGATCATGCAGCGGGCGGTTGCCCGGCGCGCGGGGCAGGTCCGGGCGATGACGATGATCGCTCGACAGGAGGAACTGAGCAACCGCATCACCCTCACGGCGACCTCCGGCTTGGCCCGCAGCGCTGTGCGGGGCGGCACGCGCGGCGAAACCGACGCCGAGCGGCAGCGGACGGTCGGACTCGAGACGCTGCTGACGCGGTGGGAAAACAACCACCGGATGCTACAGGTCGGCAACCCGCAGCTTGAACTGCCGGCCTCGCAGAACCCGGCCATCGACAGCATCCTGACGCAGATGTCGCCGCTGGTCGCGTCGATCTCTCGGGACGTCCGTCGGTCCGGGCGAACCCCGGCTGGCGCCGACACGGTCCGGGCGACCCAACTGGCGCTCAACCGGCAATACGACGGGCTGCTCGCCGTCTATCAGCGGCAGATTCTGACCGATATCGCCAAGCAGCGGTTGATCCGCTGGGTGTTGCTCGGCTTCGCGGCGCTCCTCTTCGTCCTGATCGCCCGGTTCTTCATCCACCCAACGCTGGTTCATCTGCGGAAGCGGACCGAGGAATTGGGCCATGTGGAGCAGCAACTGGCGCAGGAGATGGGCCAGCTCGTCCGGCGCAACACGTCGCTCGACGCCGCGCTCGAGCTGGCCGAGAGCGGCACGAGGGCCAAGAGCGAGTTCTTGGCGACGATGAGCCACGAGATTCGGACGCCGATGAACGCTGTCATCGGCATGGCCGGACTGCTGCTCGACACGAAACTCGACGGCGAACAGCGCGATCTGCTCGAGACGATTCGGGCCTCCGGCGACAACCTGCTGACGATCATCAACGATATTCTCGACTTCTCCAAGATCGAGAGCGGCAAGCTCGAACTCGAGCTGCGCCCGTTCAGCTTGCAATCGTGCATCGAGACCTCCATCGGCGTCGTCGCCCCGGCGGCCTCGAAGAAAGGGCTGACGGTGGCCTACCTGATCGACGAGTCGGTTCCGCCCATCGTTCAGGGCGACGCGACCCGCGTTCAGCAGGTATTGGTCAACCTGATCGGCAACGCCGTCAAGTTCACCGAGTCGGGCGAGGTGACGGTCGAGGTCAGCGCCCAGCGGGCGGCGAGTCGGCGGACGATCTACGACCTTCCCTCGGGCGATGTCCCGTTCCTGATCCACCTGTCGGTTCACGACACCGGGATCGGGATTCCGGCCGACCGGTTGGACCGGTTGTTCCAGTCGTTCAGCCAAGTCGATGCAAGCACGACGCGGCAGTATGGCGGTACGGGACTCGGCCTTGCGATCTCGAAGCGACTGGCCGAGCTGATGGGCGGGACGATGTGGGCCGAGAGCGAGCCGGGGCAAGGCTCGACCTTCCACGCCTCGTTCCAAGCAGCGGGCGCCGTCGAACCGTCGCTCTTGCCCGCCTTCCCGCCCGAGCGGCTGGCCCAATTGGTCGGCAAGGGGCTGCTGCTGATCGACCCGAGCGAGTCGCTCCGGCGACAGGTCACAGCCGATGCGATGTCGTGGGGGATGGTTGTTTACAGCACGGCGTCGCCGGAGGAAGGGCTGGAGTGGGTCCGACGCGGCACGCCGATCAGCGCTGTCGTGGCGGCCGTGCCGCCGCCGGGCGCAGCGGCGCGACTGTCGTTCGTCCAACTCGTCCGCATCGGCGCCGTCGCAGCGGCCATCGACGAGCGGCTCGCCCCATCGGCGGTGCTGCCGACGCCGGTCAAGCAGGCCGCGCTGTTCGACGCGCTGATTGCCGCCACGGCGCCGATCCGGGTCCGCGCCCGGCAGATGCCGTCGGCGGCCGATACGGAGCAACCGGCTTTGCAGATGGACGGTCAGTTGGCCCGGCGTCATCCGCTCTCGATCCTGATCGCCGAGGACAACGTCGTCAACCAGAAGGTCGCCACCCGTATCCTCGAACGGTTGGGCTACACCGCCGATCTGGTCCAGAACGGCCGCGAAGCCGTCGATGCCGCCTTTGGGCGCACCGGGTCGAGCTACGATCTGGTGCTGATGGACGTGCAGATGCCGGAGATGGACGGGCTCGAGGCGACCCGCGAGATCATCCGGCAGGGTCGCCTGCGGCAACAGGCCCGACCGCGCATCATCGCCGTCACGGCCAACGCCATGCGCGGTGACCGTGAGCGGTGCCTCGAGGCGGGGATGGATGATTACGTCTCGAAGCCGATCCAGGTGCAGGAGTTGGTCGAGGCGTTGCTCCGCTGTCCGGCCGGGGCGGTGCTGCCCGTGACGTTCGCGGCCGAGATCGCCGGTCCCGCCACCCGACCCGTGCCCGCGCCGGTGCCCACGCCGCCGCCCGTCGTGTCGTCCGCACCCGCCGCGCCGCCGGTGCCGACCGACGCGATGCCGTGGGTGACGCCGTGGGCCGCTCGCGAAGCACAGGCGAATGGAACGGGCA
>JBBSVG010000309.1:0-4498 GCA_038233775.1 Bacteroidota bacterium
CGCCGACCGAACTCACCCGCTTGCTGACCGAACAGACGGCGGTGCGCTCGCCCGAGCGGTTGTTCGGTGCCCCGCATTTGACGGCGGCGCTGATCGGCACGCTTTCGCCGACCGAGCGGGCTCGCGTGGCCGAGATCAGGACGACGGTTGACCCGGCGCTCCAGTCCGATGTCGAAGGATTGGCGCGGGCGCATCTGGCCGGACTTGGGATTGAAGGCGTCGGCAACGCGGCGGCGGTCGTGCTCGACAACCGGACCGGCGAGGTGCTGGCTTACATGGGCAGCGTCGATTTCTTCGACGAGCGGGCCGGGGGACAGAACGACGGCGTGCGGATGCACCGTCAGCCGGGCAGCGCGCTGAAACCGTTTACCTACGCCCGCGCCCTCGCTTCCGGCCGGTTCACGACCGCGAGCGTGCTGGCCGATATCGAGACGCAAGTCTTGCTCGCTGGCGGCGCGTTTTCGCCGGAGAACTACGACCGCAGCTATCACGGTCCGGTTCGGCTCCGCACCGCGCTGGCCTGCTCGTACAACGTCCCGGTCATCCGCACGACCCAAGCGCTCGGCGTGCCGACGGTGCTCGCCACGCTGCGGCAGGCCGGGTTCGCCTCGCTGACCCGTTCGGCGGAGCACTACGGCGTCGGCCTCTCGTTGGGCAACGGCGAGGTGCAACTGATCGAACTGGCCCGCGCCTACGCCGGTCTGGCTCGCGGTGGGACGCTGCCGCCGGTTCGGGTCGAGCGCTGGCGCCGTCTGGTCTCGGGCGACACGCTGCGGCCCGTTACGGTGCCGGTTGTGTCGAACGGACTCGACCCGCGCGCGATCTGGCTGATCCTCGATATCCTCTCCGATCCCGACGCCCGCGCCCCGGCGTTCGGTCGCGGTGGACCGCTGGAGATGCCGTTTCCGTGTGCGATGAAAACCGGCACATCGAAGGATTTCCGGGACAACTGGGCCGTTGGGACGACGCCGCGCTACACCGTCGCCGTCTGGGCGGGCAACTTCGACAACACGCCGATGCGCCGCACAACCGGCGTGACCGGCGCCGCGCCGCTGGCCCACGCGATCCTCATGCGACTCGGCGGCTCGGGCGCGTTCGCGAAGCCGCCGGGCGTCGTCGAGGCCGCGATCTGTCCCGTCAGCGGCGCTTTGCCGGGGCGCGACTGTCCGGCGACTCGGCGCGAGTTTTTTTTGATTGGCACCGCGCCGACCGAACCGTGCGCCGTGCATCGGTTGGTGCATCTCGACCGCCGCACCGGCTTGCTGGCCGACCGGGCGACGCCGACATCGGCCGTCGAGTCGCGCTTGTTTACTGTTTTTCCGCCGCTGTTTGGGCCGTGGATGCGCGCCCACGGGATCGCCGAACCGCCCGGCGTCAGCGCCTTGCAGCTCGCCGCTCGGGGCGATACGACGCTGACGTACACCGACCGCCTATCGGTCGGCTACCCGCTCAATGGGACGATGTTCCAGCTCGATCCGGTTCTGCGCCGCGAGTTCCAGCGGCTGCGGCCGAAAGCGGTCGTCGGTCCGGCGCTCGTGGCCGTCTCGTGGTGGGTCGATGGCGACCGACTGCCCGGCGATCTGCGCTCGGCCGACTGGCCGCTCGAACCGGGCCGCCACACGCTCGAACTGCGCGCCGTGGACGCCGCCACCGGTCGCCGTCTCCGCTCCCGACCCGTCACCGTCCGCGTCGTCGAAGGGTGACGCGCCCGTATCTTGCCGACAAACGCCCCATTCTCAACCCGACCAACCTTTTGCATGAGCGACCTCTGGCAGCCCCGCACGATCATCGAACCGTTCCGCATCAAATCGGTCGAGCCGATTCACCTGACGACGCGAGCCGAGCGCCGGACGAAGCTCGACGCGGCGCACTTCAATTTGTTCGGACTGAACTCCGAAGACGTGCTGATCGACTGGCTGACCGACAGCGGCACGTCGGCGATGAGCGCGGCCCAATGGGCGGCCATTCAGCGCGGCGATGAATCCTACGCCGGCAGCCCGTCGTTCCGCCGCTTCGAGGCCGCTGTTCACAACTTGATGCCGTTCAAATACATCATCCCGACGCACCAGGGCCGCGCCGCTGAGAAGATCTTGTTCAGCGTCGTCGGCGGACCCGGCAAGCTCATCCCGAGCAATACGCACTTCGACACGACGCGGGCGAACATCGAGGCGTCAGGCGCGGAAGCGGTCGATTTGCTCATCCCCGAAGGACGCGAACCGGCCACGCTGCACCCGTTCAAGGGCAATCTGGACACGCAGAAACTCGACGCGCTGCTCGCCGAGCACGGCGACCGCGTCCCGCTCGTCATGACGACCGTGACGAACAACTCCGGCGGCGGTCAGCCCGTCAGCCTCGCCAACTTGCAGGCGACGAAAGCGGTCTGCGAGCGCTACGGCAAGCCGCTGTTCATCGACGCCTGCCGGTTTGCCGAGAACGCGTACTTCATCAAGCTGCGCGAGCCGGGTCAGGCCGACCGCTCGGTCGTCGAGATCGTGCGCGAGATGTTCTCGCTGGCCGACGGGATGACGATGTCGGCCAAGAAAGACGGGCTCGCCAACATCGGCGGCTGGCTGGCGCTGAACGACGATCCGTGGGCCGAGCAAGCCCGCACGCTGCTGATCCTGACCGAAGGATTCCTCACCTACGGCGGACTGGCCGGTCGCGATCTCGACGCCATCGCCGTCGGCCTCGAAGAAGTCGTCGATGAAGACTACCTCCGCTATCGGATCGTCTCGACGCAGTATTTAGGCGACGGACTGACCGCGCTCGGCATTCCCATCGTCCGGCCGACCGGCGGCCACGCGGTCTATATCGACGCCCGTGCGATGCTGCCGCACATCCCGCCGCTCGAATATCCCGGCCAGTCGCTCGCCGTCGCGCTCTACGAAGTCGGCGGGATTCGCGGCTGCGAGATCGGCTCGGTCATGTTCGGTCGCCGACCCGACGGAAGCGAGGCGCCCGCCGCGATGGAACTCGTCCGGCTGGCGATCCCGCGCCGCGTCTATACCCAATCGCACGTCGATTATGCGCTCGAATGTCTGGCCGAGGTCGCCCGGACCAAAGACGACCTGCGCGGCCTCAAAATCACCCACGAACCGCCCGCGCTGCGCCACTTCACCGCCCACTTCGCCCCGCTCTAATTTTAATTCTTGAAAATCCGCGTGCAGGTGAAGCAAATCTCCGTTAGTGGTGAGCTTGTCGAATCCATGAACGGAGCCACCGCCGCCGAGGCTTTTTTCTGTCACCCTGAGCGAAGCGAAGGGTCTGACCTCAGATCCTTCGCTTCGCTCAGGATGACAAGATGCGCCGGCCTGCTTTTTCCACCCAAACGCCACCGCCGTGACCCGCTCTTTCCGTGCTGTGCTCGCCGCCACGCTGCTGCTGCTCGCCGGTTGCGGCACCAGCCAATCGGCGTTCATGCCGTCTCCGCCGCCCGAACCCATGGTGTCGTCCAGTGAAGTTGTCATCACAGGCGAACAGACGAGGATCAGAGGCGGCCGGGGCGGAGAAGTCGCGATGTTCGCCGACGGCAGATTAGAGAAGCCGCCGACAGCGACGACACCGGCCGATGGCCGCGTCATGGTCTATGACGCCAACCTGATGATCGAGACCGCCCAAGCCGACACGCTCCACGCCCGGTTGCCCGCGTTCGCCGCCCGCTACGGCGGTTACGTCGTCCGCTCGTCGCTCGATCAGACGCAGATTCGCGTCGAGGCGACCCGGTTCCGCCAAGCGCTGACCGAGGTCGAGGCGATGGGCAAGGTGCTCAACCGGAACGTGGCCGCCAGCGACGTGACCGATCAGTACCGCGACATCGAGATCCGCATCGCCAACGCCGAAGCGGCCCGGAAACGCTACTTGGAGTTGCTCGCTCGGGCCGAAGCCGTCCCGGCGGCGCTCGATGTCGAGAAGGAACTGGAGCGGCTGAACGGCGAGATCGACCGACTCAAAGGCCAGCAGAATCGGCTTTCGACCCTCGTTTCACTCTCGACGATCACGGTCAACACCCGGCGTGTCGAGCCGCCGGTACGACTCGGCCCGCTCGGCTTCGTCTTCTATGGGCTGGCAAAAGCCGTCGGTTGGCTGTTCGTCCTGCCGTCGTGAGCCGCTTGCTGCTGACGGGCATCGGGCGGCTCGTCACGGCGCCGACCGGTCGGCGCGTCGGGCGGCAGACGAACAATTTGGTTCACCTTGCCGCGACCGCGCTGTTGATCGACGACGGCCGGATCGCCGCCATCGGTCCGATGCCCGAACCGGGCGGCGAGCGACTCGACCTCGGCGGTCGGTTGGTCACGCCCGGTTGGATTGACGGCCACGCCGCGCTCTCGGGCCGGGCTTCACCGCTCGACCTGCGGGCAGCGCTTGTCCGCGCCCTCGCTGCCGGGACGACAACCGTCCATCTCTGCCTCACCCCTCGCCCAACCCTCGCCGCCACGCTCGCCCGACTTGCCGACATCGCCGCCGTGACCGACGCGCACCCGGTCGAGTGTTTCCTGAC
>JBBSVG010000310.1:0-4484 GCA_038233775.1 Bacteroidota bacterium
CAAGGCCAGCTCTCGGCGGCTGTGACGATGACCAGCCAGCTCGAGGCACAACGACGGGCCAAGCAGATCGAGCTGGAGATCAAGCGGCAGACGCTCGGCCCCGATCACCCGGACGTGCGGGAAAGCGAGCGGATGGTGGCAGCGCTCGAGCGGCAGGTGCGCGAGATGAGCCGCAACAATGGCGACAGCGAGGTGCTGCCGTCGCTGAATCAGGCCCCTGAGGTCGGGCGTCGTTACCTGACCCTCTATCGCGACGTGACGATCCAGAATCGTCTGCTCGAGGTCCTGATCCCGCTCTACGAGCAATCTCGGGCCGACGAGCAGAAGAACATCTCGACCCTCCAAGTGCTCGACGGTCCCCGCGTGCCGCAGAAGCCGTCGTGGCCGAAGCGGATGCGGTGGGCTATCGCGGCGATGTTTCTGTGGGGGGTGGGGCTGGCCGTTTACATTGCCCTCGTCGAGCGGGCGGGTTGGTTGCGGCAGACGCGGCCGGCCGAGTACGACGAGCTGGCCTCGATCCTTCGCGGTCGCCGACGGTGAGCACCCCTGCTGCGTCGCGGCGCCGGGGCGGCTTCGGCCGGATCGTCACCGAACCACTGATTGGGCTGATCGATGGCGCCCGGTCGATCTCGCCGACGGCGCCGCTGCTGGCGATGCTGGTCATCGCGCCGCTGCTCAGCCGGACCGACACGCCGTGGCTCGACCGGCTCAAAGGGCTGGCGATGCCGCTGGCCGTTGGGCTGACGCTGCTGGCCGTCGTGCTCGGCACCCGTCGGCTGGGCGGGGCCGGGCCGAGGTCGCTGGTCGGCAGCCTGCGGGGCGGCGTCCGGCTGACGCTGGTCGGGCTGGTTGTGTTCGCCGCTGGACTGATCCTCTCGGTGGTGTTCTCGGCCTACGTCGCCAATCCCCTGAACGAATTTGCGTTCATCGGGATCGCGTACGGCTGTTATTTCCTCTTTACAACCCTGTTTATCGGCGCCTTCGACACCGTCGAGCGGTTGACGCGGGCCGCCGACGGGGTGCTCGTCACCGGCTGGCTGATCGCGGTGGGCGCGCTGCCGCACCTGTTGCTCGGCATCCAGATCTACGACCACGACCCGCTGCGAGTCTCGGGCGTGTTCTGGGACTCGAACTACTTCGGGGCGTTTCTCGTCGTCACAATCCTGTTCGCCGGGAGCCGGTTGCTCTACGGCGAGCGGCGAGTCGGCGCCTCGCTGCCGTGGGTTCGGCGGCGCCCGGTGCTGTGGGCGCTGATCGGGCTCTGTCTGCTGATCCTGCCGTTCACCTACTCCCGCTCGTCGCTGCTGATGCTGCCGCTGGCCGGGTTCCTCGTGCTGTGGATCGGGCGACGGCGACGGGAGGTGATCATCTCGGGGCTGATCGTTATAGCCGCGCTGCCGGTGGTATTCTCGTACGTGGCCGAGAAGCGGAGTGGCTCGCAGGCTGACAAGATCGGCGGCTACGGGCTGGTCGACCTGTCGTCGTTCAAGCGGGTGCTGCTCATCTTGGGCGCGGTGCAGATGTTCGAGTCATCGCCCCTGACCGGCATCGGCTCGCGGCAGTCGGTGCTGGTCTATGAGCATGTCTATTCGCAGCCACTCGAACCGGTGAAGGATGTCAACGCCATCCACGGCTGGCCGTTCGAGGCGTTCGCCGAACTCGGTCTCATCGGCGGCGGCGGGCTGGTGCTGATGTTCGCCGGCGTCGGGGTGCAGCTTGGCTGGAGCGGTCGCCGCTGGTATCGATTGACGGCCGAGGAGCGGGTGCTGATTGCTTCCGTAACGGGCATCTGGGTGATGGAGGTTTTTTTTGGCTCGTTCGCGGTGCCGCATTTCTACTACGAGGAATGGTTCTGGGCACCGTTTGCGCTCGAGGTCGCCGTCGTTCGCGTCATCCGGGCCAACGTGACTGCGCGGCTCGCAGCGGGGGAGGCGGGCGGATGACGAGCGACGGGCGGGTTCGGGTGCTGCACCTGATCGACTCGCTCGGCCTCGGCGGCGCCGAGCGGCTGCTGCTGTCCGTCGCCGGTGCGCTCGATCCGGCCCGATTTGACCTCCGAATCGTCTCGCTGGCCGACGATCTGGCGGCGCTCGACGGCGTTCCGGCCGCCGGTCGCGTATCGATTTCGAGCCTCGGGCTGAGGCCGCGCTGGACCGATCTGCGGGCGCCGGGCTGCATCGCCCGCCTGATCCGTGCCGAGCGACCGGCCATCGTCCACACGCACTTGGCCCACTCAGATGCCTGGGGATTGCTCGCCGCGACGCTCACCGGCGTCCCGGTTCGGCTCTCGACGCAGCACAACACCGATCCGTGGAAGGTCAGCCGTCGGCCGCAGGATCGGCTGAAACGGGCCGTCGAGACGCCATTGCTGCGCCGGGCGAGCGCCGTCGTCGCCGTCTCGGCCGAGGTCCGCGAGCTTGTCATCAGCCGACAAAAGCTGCGGCCCGAGCGGGTCGTCGCCCTGCCGAACGCCATCGAAACCGCGTTCTTCCGCCGACCGGAATCGACCTGGACGGCCGCCGAGCGGGCCGACGCCGACGAGATAGGGCGCACGATCCCGCACGCCGCGTTCGTCTTCGGCTGCGTCGCCCGGCTGACCGCGCAGAAGGCGCATCATCGGCTGATCGACGCCTTTGCGGCCGTGTCGGCGGCGCTGCCCGAGTCGCGGCTCGTGCTCGTCGGCGGCGGCGAAGCGGAGCCGGACCTGCGGGCGCAGACGGCGCGGCTTGGGCTGATGGACCGCGTCTGGTTCGCCGGATCTCGCGGCAGCGCGACGCCGTGGCTCCACCGGTTCGATGTCGCCGTCGTCGCTTCGGACCACGAAGGCGGGCCGCTGACCGCCATCGAGGCGCTCGCCGCCGGTCTGTCGCTGATCTCGACAGACGTTGGGATCATCCCGACGCTGATTGAGCACGGTCGCTCCGGCTGGGTCGTCGCGCCGGGCGACACAACCGGGCTGGCCGAGCGGATGCGCTGGGTCGCCGAGCACCCGGCCGAGCGGGCCGAGGTCGCCGCTTGGGGACAGCGCCGGGCGGCGGCGTTCGACATCGCGGCATACGCGGCGAAGCTGGCCGCGATCTACGAAAACCTGCTCGATGGTCGCCTGCCCGGCTCGGGGCTCGCCTCGTGACGGCGCCGGTGCCCGAGCGGCCGGTCGCCCCGGCGTCGCTATCCGATCACCGGATCGAGGCGCCGACGCCGGTTGAACCGCCGGGCTGGCGGTCGAATCCGCTTGTGCTGATCGGCGTCTCGCTCGGGCTGAAAGCGGTCGATGTGGCAAAAGGGCTGGCGGTGGCCGCCGTGCTCGGGCTCTCGGCTGGGGGCGACGTGTACGCCGTCGCGACGGCGCTGCCGATGATGCTGCTGATGGCGTCGGGGCTCGACTCGCTTCGAGGCGTGGCCGCCGCCGAGTTCACCAGTCTGCGGGCGAAAGGCGCCGTCGCCGAAGCGTGGCGGCTGTGCTGGGCTTACCTGCTGTTGACGGCTGTCGTCTGTCTCGCGGTTGCCGGCGCCGTCGGCTGGTTCGCGCCGACGATCATCGACCTGCTCGTGCCGGGTCTCGACGCCGCCCATCGCGGCCAGTTGACCCTGCTGCTCCGCTGGCTGCTGCCGCTGCTAACGCTCGTCGGCGCGGCGAACTTCGCGGCGGTCGTGCTCAACGGGCTGCGGCGTTTCATCGTCCCGCTCGTCGCGCTGAATCTGATCAGTTGGACGACGCTGCTTGCGGTCTGGTGGCTTGGCTCGGGCGCGGGACTTGGCTGGTTGGTCGGCGCGTTCGGCGCCGGGCAGGTGCTCGGCTCGGTCCTGATCCTGACGACGCTGGTCAGCCGACAGCGCCGCGACGGCGTCGGGATGCCCGCGCTTGGCTCGCTCGTCGGTGCAATCCAGCCGGCGCTGCTGCTGTCCATCGACGGCTGGGTGCTGCGCGTAGCGGCGGCGCAGATCGCTGCGTCGGTGGACCGAAACGTCGCTTCGGGGCTGAATCCGGGCACCATCGCCGCGCTGACGTATGCGACGACGGTCGTCGGACTGATGCTGGCGCTCGTCACGACCAACGCTTACAACCTGCTCTGGCCGACGCTCTCCCGGCGTTGGGCGACCGGCGACCGCTCCGGCGCGGCCAATGGCGTCTGGACGGCGCTGCGGCTGCTCGGCGCGCTGCTCTTGCCGTTGGTCGCGATTCTGGTCGCGCTCCGCATCCCGACCGTTCAGGTGCTCTATCAACGCGGCGTCTTCACCCGCACCGATGTCGCGATGACAGCCACCCCGCTTGTCTGGCTGGGCGGCTGGATCTGCCTGATCAGCGTCTCGCAACTGCTCTCGGCGCTGTTCCTCGTCGCCCGACGGCAGCGCGTGTTCGGCGTGACGTCGGCCGTCGGCTACGCCTGTCACATCGGGCTCTCCATCGGCCTCTCGCGGCGGTACGGTTACCTCGGGATCGCGATGGGACAAACCCTCGGGATGGCGGTTCAGGTCGCGCTCCA
>JBBSVG010000311.1:0-4479 GCA_038233775.1 Bacteroidota bacterium
CGTCGTTCGAGCCCAAGCGATACCAGTGGCCGGTGCTCGGGCGGAAGACGGCCAGATCGGTCAGCCCGTCGCCATCGTAGTCGCCCGGCACCGGTCGGTCGCAGGACTCGCCGAAGGCCACCGAGATCACGGTCGAGAGAAACCAGGTGCCCGACTGCGGCCGGAACACAGCCAAGTCGGTCTTGCCGTCGCCGTCGTAATCGCCGGGCACTGGCTGGTCGCCGGGCACGCCGAACGTCGTCGCACTCAGTCCGTCGTGCGAACCGCGCACGCGCCACTCGCCGGTGGGGGAAAACACGGCCAGATCGATTCGGCCGTCGCCGTCGTAGTCGGCTGGAACCGGAACGCCGTTCGAGGCGCCGAAGCGGATGACCGAGTCGGCGATGCCCGAGGTGAATCGGACCAACCAGTCGGCTGTGCTCGGGCGGAACAGCGCCAGATCGGTCCGCCCGTCACCGTCGTAATCAGCGGGGACCGGCAGCCCATCAGTCGAGCCGAACAGGACGATTCGCTGCGCCTGAACGGGCAGCGAAAACCCGATCAGCAACCAGCCAAGCAAGACGAAACGGGCAAACGCGCGCAAATGGGACATGAGAACGCCTCCGGGAATCGGGTTTTGGAAGAGTCGCAAGGCGACGTATTTCCAGATCGATACCCGAGCAACGGCGCTCTCCCCCGAATCGTGGCCCACGCCGGATGATCGGCGTTGCTTGTCAATGGGCGGCGCGGACGAGTCGGTTGTAACGGTCGACCGCTTTCCGGCGCCGATGGTGGCCGAGCAGATCGACCCCGAGGCCGCCGTAACCGAACCCGATCCCCAGCCAGAAGGTCGGGTTCCGGCGCAACTGCTCCGGCCCAACGACCGTCGAGAGCAGCACCGCGCCAACACCGACCAAGCTCATCGTCCGGCCGACCGTGTTCAGCGTTCGCGCCTGCCGAACCGTCCGGCTCGCCGTCGGATCGCCGATGTAACGAACGGTCCGCTCCAGTTCTCCCGGCCGACGAAGCGGGCGGCCGTTGTAGCCGTACACCGGCGCGTAGGGCTGATACCACGGCGCCCGGCCGACCGTGATCGGGGCCGAGCCGCGCAGCGCTTCGGTTCTCGTGTCGATCCGCCGAATCGCCGTCGTGGTATCGGCCCGAGTCTGCGCGCCCACGCGGGCGACCGTCAGCCCGACGATCAGCGCCGCCCCGAATCCCGCTCGCCACCGTCGCATCCTGCCTCCCCATCGTGACCGTTTGGGGCAGAACACACCGACGGCCGCCGTCGCGCCCGACCAAACGACACCGGACCCGACCCCAGGGTGGCGGAGATCGGGTCCGGCGATCAGACAGGCGGGTCGGCGACGCAAGCGATGGACGGGTGGGGTCCGAAGCGCTCGCCGATCTCCTCCGTAGGGGCAACCCTCGGGTGGTAGGGTTCCCCTTACGGTCGGCGTCAACCGGCGACGGTGCGAACACCCTCGCGATGACGGTTCAAAGATGGAGGTCGCTCCAGCGGGTGTCGGTGGACGAGCGAGTTGGATTTATGTGCTGGACATTTTGCACACCCCGCCGCAGCAGGTCGCGGTACTCGCCCATCGTCCGACCGGTCTGCCGCTTGAACCAGCGGGCCAGATAATTTTCGTCCTCGATCCCGATGGCGAGCCCAACCGACCAGCACGGCCGGCCGGGTTCGCGCAGCAGTTGGATGGCTTGCGACAGCCGCACGCCGTCGAGCACCTGCTGCGGCGTGCGCCCCCAGATCTGCCTCGTGGCCCGGCGATAAGCGGCCAGAGACATCTCAAAGATGGCTGCGGCGTCCTGAATGCTGTGAAGCCGGGGCAGATGCGGCGTCAGCAGTTCGATGGCGAGTCGGAGGTCGGGCAGGTGAATCATGGGGGTGCCGAGACGGGTAGCGGGGGCACGACACACCGTCCGTCGGCTCGCCGGACCGTGTCATGCCGGTTCGCTTTGCAGCGACCGTGCCGCTCGACCGTCCCGCTCGACCGTCCCCGCCCCAGCTTTCCCCCCGCCCGCAAATCGTCTCGAATCGAGACGACATCCTGTTCAGTTTTCACCACACTCGACTGTTTAACCGACTCACCTACGGGTCACATCGGCGGCGATCACGGCAGAAACGCCGGATCGAGCGGCAGCGACCCAACGGTCCGGGTCGCGGCGCCGACGACCCCATCGGCACCGACGACGGTGCTCGGTCGCCGGGCCGGTTGGCGCACGGTCAACTTGTCGCCGAGCTGACCACCGTAGTACGGATCGTAAGCGCCTGCCCGAACGGCGGCCAGCCCGCTGTCGTCCAACGCGAACAACTCGACCTGCCAGCCGGTGAACTCGTACCAGACCTGTTTGATCGTGAACACGCCGACGGTGGCGGTCTGCAAAAAGCCCAGCGCGACCCGATGATGGGCCGCCAGCGCCGCGCGCAGATCGGCGAGGGGCAGTCGCAGCTCGCTACAGCCGGTCGGCGCGCGCACCAGTTCCTGCCCATCGCAGTCGCGCCCGGTCAGTTCATAGATGCCGCGACGTTGGTAGAGAAAAACCAACGTGTCGCGACCGACATGGTCGAGATCGGCTGGCGCTTCATAGACCCGCTCGCGCCCGATCAGCCCGAAGCGGACAATCGTCGCCCGTGCGCGGCCAGCGGGCCAGCGGATGACCGGATCGCGACCAGCCCGCAGCGCTGGTTCCAGATCGCTCAGGTCGGGTTGCAGCGCGGCCGGAAACGTCAGCGAAACCGACCCGGCGCCGACCGAAGGCGACCGGACCTCGACTTGGACCCGCTCGCCGGGCTCGAACCGGGCAGCGCCGGTGTAGACGCTCCGCAGGGGCGCCAACTGCGACGTGTCGCGGAAGATGCGGCTGACGCCGGTGCTGTCGTAGGTGAGCCACGGGACGAGACGCAGCTTGTCGAGTCGGGCGGAATGCGCCCCGGCGAGGATCACCTCGGCGTCGCGGACGGTCCCGTCCTGCAACTCAGGCGAGGCGCGGAACGCCCCAATCGGCACCGTCTGGCTGAGTATCACCGTCTGACTGTCCGCCCCGGCGACGAGCAGAGCGTACACGTTCAGCCTCGGCGTCGTGCCAAGCGGCGCGACCGGCTCGACGTCAAGAAAGCAGCCGCTCAACGCGAGCGCAAGCAGGATCGGCAGGAAAAATCGCATCGCTAAAAGGTGGCTCGGACGCCGAGCGTGGGCAGGAGCGGCAAATCGGGCAGATACGGGTTGTGCAGCAACTGGAACCGGTCGGTGAACCCGGATCGGGCGTTGTCGTAGAGAAAGACGTTCAACCGATTGTAGGCGTTGGTCAGGTTGAGGAACCCGTCGAGCGTTCCCCAGTGCGGGTGCCAAGTGCGGGTTGCGCTCAGGTCGAGCCGGTGGTACGGCGGCAGTCGGGTGCCGTTGAACGGACCGTACACGTATTCCGTCCCGCCCGGCGTGTCGCGGATGCCGAGAATTGGGGTGAACGGCTGGCCGCTGCGGTACGTCCACGTCGCGCCGAAGTCATACTTCCCGGCCGGGGTCCAGCCGCCGGTCATCGACGTGACGACACGATAATCGAACTTTGGCCGGAACAGGCGGTCGTCGTTGAAGCCGTCGAATTGCCGCTCGGCGTCGCTGAGCGTGACGCCCCCCCAGCCGTAGAAGCGGGCGGTCCGTCGGCGGACGAACAGCTCGACGCCGCGAGAAGAACCGTGGCCGGAGAAGTACGTCGGATCGAGTCGCGCCACAGCATCGCGGTTGAAGCGGAGCAACTGCCCGAAGCGGTTGCGGTACGCCTCGAGGCTCAATTCGACCGAGCCGGGCAGGTCGCCTTCGAGCCCGATCACCATCTGAACGCTCGTCGCCGCTGGAAGCCCGTCGGGTCGCGGCACCCACAGCTCCATCGGCGTGAGCAAATCCTCCTCATCGGTCGCCGTCAGCACCGCTTGCGTGTAGCGACCGACCGCCGCTTGCAGGCTCCAGCGGTCGGACAGGTGCAGCTTGGCCGCCAGTCGCGGCTCGAGCAGCATCGACTCGCGGGCGTTGGTGTAGTGCGAGAGCCGAACGCTGATGTCCGTCACCAGCCGACCCCGGTTGAGCCATTGGCCCCGGTGCCGAAGATAGAGCGCGCCGGAACCGAGCGCCTCGCGCAACGTGTCGGGCACGCCGAAATCACGGTTGCCCCGATAGCGGAACCCGAGCGACTTGAATTCGCCGCCGAGATCGAGCGTCGCGTGTTCGGTCAGCACGCGGGACAGTTCGGCCGTCGCCGAGAAATCGGTGATCTGGTTGTCCAGCACCCGCCCGACGGCGGCGCCGGACTGGCGCACGCTCGACAGGTCGTGGTCGTAGGTGCCGCTGAACCGACTGGCCGTCAGCCCGACCGAGCCGGTCCAGAGCGAGCCAATGAGCTGAAACCAGCGGGCGCCGAGCGTCCGGTTGCCCCAGGCGAAGCGGGTGTATTCGGCCGCCGCCGAACTGTTTTCCTTGTAGGTATCGA